>JBOGDU010000133.1:0-2168 GCA_050743145.1 Jiangellaceae bacterium
CGGGCCTGGACGCGGACCGCCCAGACCGGATCGCGGGCCGGTGCGGCGAGCGCGCGTTCCAGTGCGGTCATCGCGGCGAGAAGCTCGGCACGTCGGGTGCGGGCCACGTCCACGGGTTCGGGCAGGGGGTGCGACGTCATCGCTCACCTCCGGCTCGGCCGGGGTCGTCCTGCCCACGATGGTCCCTCGCTCGGGCCGGTCGGTAAAGACCCCAAGGCCCCGGGCATGGAAAACTAGCCTTCGGGAGGGCTGCCGGAGAGGCCGAACGGGGAACTCTTGAAAAGTTCTAGGGCGGGGCCCACTCCGTCCTCGTGGGTTCGAATCCCACGCCCTCCGCTGTGGTCCTTGCTGCAACGTCGGCATCTGGATGCACGCGTGCCCTTCAGTGACGGTCGGATTCGGTGAGGATGGTTGACGCGGCTAGATAACGGTTATATGTTTCCGTTATCTAGGAGGTGTGGCCGATGCGTGAGGCGATGCTCGCGTTCCTCGCCAAGGAGCCGGCCCACGGCTATGAGCTGCGACAGCGGCTCGCCACGGCGTTGGGTCCGGTCGGCGAGGTGCTCAACCCGGGGCAGGTGTACATGACCCTGTCCCGACTGGAGCGGGCCGGGCTGGTCCGGGTCGACCAGGTGGCGCAGCGGGCCGCACCGGACAAGAAGGTGTACGAGGTGACGGCCGCGGGTCGCGACGAGATCGCGGGCTGGCTGCTCGATTCGACCTGGCCCAAGGCGGCGCCGGTGGAGTTCCACCTCAAGCTCGTCGCCGCGGTCGCAACCGGGCTGGCCGACCCCATCGCCTTGATCGACGCGCAACGCCGCGAGCTGCTGCGCCGACTCAAGGACGTGCAGCGCCTTGCCGTGTCCGAGCCACCAGGAACTGACGGTGGGCTGCTGCTGGAGGGCACCGCGCTGAGACTGCAGGCAGACATCCGCTGGCTCGAGTCGTGCGAGCAGCGCTGGACCAACCGGAGCGGGACATGAGCGCTGTCGTCCAGGCCAGCGGCCTGTCCAGGCACTACCGGGGCGACGGTGTGCCGGTCCGCGCCGTCGACAACGTCGATGTGGTCATCGAGGGTGGCGAGGCTGTCTCGGTGATGGGTCCGAGCGGTTGCGGCAAGTCCACACTGCTGCACCTCGTTGGCGGCCTGGAACGGCCGACCGGCGGCTCGCTCTGGCTCGACGGCCAGCGGGTGGACGGCCTGTCAGAGACGCAGTGGGCGAGACTGCGGCGGCGCACGATCGGGTTCGTCTTTCAGGCCTTCCATCTGGTCGACGAGCTCACCGCGGTTGAGAATGTCGAGCTGCCGGCCTTGCTCGTGGGTACATCGCCGAAGGCCGCCCGCCGCAAGGCCATGGAACTCCTCGACCGCCTGGGCGTCGCTGATCGCGCCGGATTCCTGCCCGTCCGGCTGTCCGGCGGGCAGCAACAACGGGTGGCCATAGCGAGGGCACTGGTCAACGAGCCACTGCTGCTGTTGGCCGACGAGCCGACCGGCAACCTCGACAGCCATGCGACCGGCGAGATCCTGCAGTTGTTCGCCGAGCTGCGGGACGCGCGGCAGACCCTGCTACTCGTCACCCATGACCCGCGCGTGGCCGTCACCGCCGACCGGCTGCTGTCCATGCGCGATGGCGAGATCGTGGAGGACACCCGCCTCGGCGGCCTCGCCCGTGAGAGCGTGCTCGCGCAGATCGCCGGGTGGGAGTCGTAGCGATGCCGTACGTTCCCGTCACCGTTCGGCTCGCCTGGCGCAACCTCCGTCACCGCCCTTGGCAGGCCCTGCTGCTGCTGCTCGCATTGAGCCTGTCGACCACTGCGATCACCCTGGCGCTGGCGGTCACCGAGACCGGTAACCGCGCCTGGGACCGGGCATCGCAGGCGACCAATGGGTTTCACGTCGAGGCCGCGGCGATCCCGTCGGGCGCTTCGCCGGCGGAGCGCGAACAGGTGCGCGCCGACCTGGCCGCCCTCGGCTCCGCACCGGGGGTGGTGGCCGTTGGTGGCCCGTGGCCCACCGCGAACGCCACTGGTGAGATCCACGGTGCGCGGATCAACCTGCGGGTGCAGGTCCGCGACGCCGGCCCGGCCGCCGTCAACCAGCCGCTGGTCACCTCCGGCCAGTGGCTGGACAGCAGGGACGGGGTGGTGCTCGAAGACGGACTCGC
>JBOGDU010000134.1:0-2398 GCA_050743145.1 Jiangellaceae bacterium
CGCCGGGTCCCGTCAGTACAGCCCTCCTCCACCGCCGGCACCGCCACCGCCGGCGAAGAACGCAACGTAGACGATCAGGTAGACGACCACTCCTGCGACCGCGTAGATCGCCAGCCACTTCTTCCATTTCCGGCCGTAGCCAACGCTCTTGTTCGCCATGACATACCTCCTGTTGTCCGATGAGCGGTGGTTTCCGCTCTGCAGGTAATACGGAGTCCAGTGCCCGAGCGGATCGCGGTAGAGGCAAATTTCCTCACGTCAAGTTCCGCATCGCTGCAGTTGTGCCTCCGCGACCGCGGCTTCCCGTCCCTGGCGAGCATCCACAGCGAGCACGTCGGGTCCTCGCCGGGCGGCTGACCCTGCCGGGGGCACGCGCAGCAGGGGTGAGAGTCGTCAATCGAACTGACGACGTCGATCTGACGAGCCCGGCTCACCGTTGGCATGCAGCGCGCCCGGGAGCGCACGGCGCGCGACGAGCAGGGCCCGGCCGCTGAGTAGCGCTTGCGATCAGCTGTTCCTTGACCGTGGGAAAGACGCGCCCTGCGCTCGGCGGCGCGAGGTTGGCGGCCGTCGGGTGCACCCCGTCTGTATCTGGATTCACGCGTGCCCTTCAGTGGCGGTCGGGGTTCAGTGAGATGGTTGACGCCACTAGATAACGGTTATACGTTGTCGTTATCTAGGAGGGCGGCCCATGCGTGAAGCGATGCTCGCGTTCCTCGCAAAGGAGCCGGCCCACGGCTATGAGCTGCGACAGCGGCTCGCGACGGCGTTGGGTCCGGTTGGTGAGGTGCTCAACCCGGGCCAGGTGTACATGACCCTGTCACGGCTGGAGCGGGCCGGGCTGGTCCGGGTCGACCAGGTGGCGCAGCGGGCCGCACCGGACAAGAAGGTGTACGAGGTGACCGCCGCGGGCCGGGACGAGATCGCTGGCTGGCTGCTCGACTCGACCTGGCCGAAGGTGGCCCCGGTGGAGTTCCACCTCAAGCTCGTCGCCGCGGCCGCGACCGGGCTGGCCGATCCCATCGCCCTCATCGACGCGCAGCGCCGTGACCTGCTGCACCGACTCAAGGAGGTGCAGCACCTCGCCGAGTCCGAGCCATCTGGCAGCGACGGCGGGCTGCTGCTGGAGGGCACGGCGCTGAGACTGCAGGCAGACATCCGCTGGCTCGAGTCGTGCGAGCAGCGCTGGACCAACCGGAGAGAGACATGAGCTCTGTCGTCGAGACCAGCGGCCTGTCCAGGCACTACCCGGGCGACGGTGTGCCCGTCCGCGCCGTCGACGACGTGCACCTGGTCATCGAGCGTGGTGAGGCTGTCTCGGTCATGGGTCCGAGCGGTTGCGGCAAGTCCACGCTGCTGCACCTCGTGGGCGGCCTGGAACGACCGACCGGCGGCACGCTCCGGCTCGACGGTCAGCGAGTGGACAACCTGTCAGAGAGCGAGTGGGCACGCCTGCGGCGGCGCACGATCGGGTTCGTCTTCCAAGCCTTCCACCTCGTCGACGAACTCACCGCGGTCGAGAATGTCGAGCTTCCGGCCTTGCTCGTGGGCGCATCGCCACGGGCTGCCCGACGCATGGCAATGGAGCTCCTCGACCGCCTCGGCGTCGCTGATCGTGCCGGGTTCCTCCCTGACCGGCTGTCCGGCGGTCAACGACAGCGGGTGGCGATTGCCCGGGCGCTGGTCAACGAGCCGTTGCTTGTGCTGGCCGACGAGCCGACCGGCAACCTCGACAGCCATGCGACCGGCGAGATCCTGCAGTTGTTCGCCGAGCTGCGGGACGCGCAGCAGACCCTGCTACTCGTCACCCATGACCCGCGCGTGGCCGTGACCGCCGACCGGCTGCTGTCCATGCGCGATGGCGAGATCGTGGAGGACACCCGCCTCGGCGGCCTCGCCCGCGAGAGCGTGCTTGCACAGATCGCCGGCTGGGAGTCGTAGCGATGCCGTACGTTCCCCTCACTGCTCGGCTGGCCTGGCGCAACGTCCGTCACCGCCCCTGGCAGGCCCTGCTGCTGCTGCTCGCATTGAGCCTATCCACCACGACCATCACCCTGGCACTGGCGGTCACCGAGACCGGTAACCGCGCCTGGGACCGGGCCTCGCGGGCGACCAGTGGGTTTCATGTCGCCGCCACGGCGGAGGTGCCGTCGGGTGCTTCGCCGGCGGAGCGCGAGCAGGTGCGTGCCGACCTGGCCGCTCTAGTCTCCGCGCCGGGGGTGGTGGCCGCTGGCGGCCCGTGGCCCACCGCGAACGCCACTGGTGAGATCGACGGTGCGCGGATCAACCTGCGGGTGCAGGTCCGCGACGCCGGCCCGGCCGCCGTCAACCAGCCGCTGGTCACCTCCGGCCAGTGGCTGGACAGCAGGGACGGGGTGGTGCTCGAAGACGGACTCGC
>JBOGDU010000135.1:0-3320 GCA_050743145.1 Jiangellaceae bacterium
CTGGAACAACTCGTCGCTCGGCACGCTCCAGCCGAGGTCGTCGCCGGGCGCGGCGATGTAGCCGTCCAGGCTCAGGTTCATGCCAAAGGTCAGTTTCCGCATGGCGTCAGCCTCCCGTGAGTCGGTACTCGGCGTACAGACCAGCACGGCGCGGAAAAATCATCGGTCAGGCCACACCGAGGGCCGGTTCACCACCACGCCAAGCGGATGTGCGTACGGAAGGGAACCATTTACGTACCGGCGGGGACGAGACGAGCCCGCCGGCACCGCCGTGACCTGCGCTGTTGCAGATACCCAGTACGGTGAAATTCTGACTAGCCGGAGGCTAAACGTACACGTCCTGAGCCCAGCTATGTCAAGATCCAACCCTGCCAACTCCTTGACGCATGACAGGGCCGCTCTGACACGCCGCGAGTGTCACACCAGATCTGTGGACGATGGCTCGAACAGGCGGCCACGGAGGTCAACACATCGTTCGGGCATCGCGCCCCGACGTCGCAGGGGCCCGGCCACCTCGCAAATGGTGCTGATCCATGACCTGGGCATGAACGTCGAAATACCCGGGCCTACCTTCTGATCGAATCTCCGGAGCCGTCCGGTGCGCCAACTCAGTCGCCCGGGCCTCTGCCATGGCAGAGGGTGCTAACCCGTCCGCGCCGGCTCGAACAGCTCGACCGGGTTGCCGGACGGATCTTCGACCAGGATCTGGTTGCCGCCCTGGCCCTCGACAAGCCGCCCCCGGAACGTCACACCCGCCTGCTCGAGATCATCGACTACCGCTTGCAGGTCATCCACCGTGAGCTGGAAGCGATTCCACCCGCCGGGTTGCGGTTCGCCACCGGCCCCCCCGGCACCACCGGCACCCGGTGCGTTGAGCAGCAGATGCAGCCCGTCGCGGGACAACCGAGCGAAGCCCGGTGCCGGGTGCATGTCAACGTCGAATCCCAGGCGGTCGCGGTAGAACTCGATGGCGGCGCCGACGTCGTTCACGATGTAGCGAACGCTGACATCCATGGACGCACCTCCTGATCTTCTCCAGTCCCCTACCCCTCGGGCCGGACGCCGAATCAGGCTCGAGGCGGCCGCCGCGGGCCACGATGTCGTCGTCGGCGACCATGACGAAGGTGCGGGCACCGACCGTGCCAACATCCTCTGCGCGGTATGCAGGCTCCCGCGAGCTCAGCCCTCGTTGGTCAGTCTGCGTGTCCGGCCGCGCTCGGGACGATAGAAGCGCCGCTCGACTGTCTTGGCGACAACGGGAAGGGTCGTCAGGTGTCGCCGCTAGTCTCCTGAACGCCAGACCGCGAGGGCGGCCACGACAGGAGAATCAGGCACGTGCTGCACATCCACCGGTCCGAGCGCGCCGACCGGCTGGTCGAGGGCCTTGCCGAGGTGCTGCGCGGGCCCCCGGCGGACGCGTTCGCGCCGGAGGTCGTCGCGGTCCCGGCAAGGGGTATCGAGCGCTGGGTGAGCCAGCGGCTGTCGCACGTGTTGGGCGTGACAGCCGGTGAGCAGGACGGGGTCTGCGCCAACGTCCGGTTCCCGCATCCATCGTCGCTGGTGGCCGAGGTGCTCGGCGCGGCAGCGGGCATCGGGTCCGACGACGACCCGTGGGATCCCGAACGGCTGCTCTGGATACTGCTGGAGACCATCGACGAATGCGCGCCGGAGGCGTGGTGCTCGACGCTGGCCGGCCACCTGGGCTTCGGCGAGACGACTGACCCGCATCGCCGCGGGCGCCGACTGACAACTGCCCGCCATCTGGCCAGGCTCTACGACTCCTACGCGGCCCACCGCCCAGCGATGCTGCAGGCATGGGCGGCGGGAGACGACCGCGATCTCCCGGGAGACCTGCGCTGGCAAGGCGAGCTGTGGCGACGGGTCCGGGCCCGGATCGCGCTGCCGAGCACCGCCGAGCGGCTGCCGCCCGCCTGCGACCGGCTGCGGGCCGAGCCCGGCCTGGTCGACCTGCCGGGCAGGCTGTCGCTGTTCGGGCCGACCCGGCTGACCACGGCGCACCTCGACGTCCTCGATGCGCTGGCCGAACACCGCGACGTCCACCTGTGGCTCCCCCACCCGTCCCCCGCGCTGTGGGATCGGATCGCTCCCCGCGCGTCCGGCGTCACCGCACGGCATGACGACCCGACGGCTGACCTGCCCCGCAACCTCCTGCTCGCCAGCCTGGGCCAGGACGCCCGCGAGCTGCAGCTCCGGTTGGGGTCGCGCGGCGCCGCCGTCGAAGATCACCACCACCCGCTGCGAGACCGCCCACCGACCCTGCTCGGCCGGCTGCAGACGTCGCTTCAGGACGACGCGCTGCCGCCGCCGGAGCCGTCCGTCCTACAGGAAGACGACCGCAGCCTGCAGGTGCACGCCTGCCACGGCCAGGAGCGCCAGGTCGAGGTGCTGCGCGAGGTGCTGGTCGGCCTGCTCGCCGACGACGACACCCTGGAGCCTCGCGACGTCCTGGTCATGTGCCCGGACATCGAGGACTACGCACCGCTGATCTCCGCGACGTTCGGCCTCGCCGACGTCGCCGACGAGACCGACACCCACCCCGGCCACCGGCTGCGGGTCAAGCTCGCGGACCGGTCACTGCGCCAGACCAACCCCTTGCTCGCCACGGTCACCGCACTGCTGGAACTGGCCGACGCCCGGGTCACCGCCAGCCAGGTGCTCGACCTCGCCGCGTCGACACCGGTCCGGAGGCGGTTCCGGTTCAGCGACAACGACCTCGAACGGCTCCGGGAGTGGGTGGCGGCGTCGGGCATCCGGTGGGGCCTCGACGGCGAGCACCGCCGGCCGTTCGGCGTGGAGACCATCCCGCAGAACACCTGGCGCACCGGCCTGGACCGCATCCTGCTCGGCGTCGCTATGGCCGAGGACGGACTGCGCTGGGTCGACAAGGCGCTACCCCTCGACGACGTCGACAGCAGCGACATCGACCTCGCCGGCCGACTCGCCGAGCTCGTCGACCGGCTGGCCGCAACGCTCGACGACCTCACCGGCGAACACCCGCTCGCTCACTGGCTCGACGCGCTCGGCACCGGGCTGGCCGGGCTCACCGCCGTCACCGAGACCGACGAGTGGCAGGCCGCCCAGGCCGAACGGGAGCTCGCTCAGTTCGCCGACGACGCCGGCGACCGCGCTCACACGCTGAGCCTCTCGCTGGCCGACCTCCGCGCTCTGCTCACCGACCGGCTGCGCGGCCGGCCCACCCGGGCCAACTTCCGCACCGGTGAGCTGACGATGTGCTCGATGGTGCCGATGCGCTCGGTGCCGCACCGGGTGATCTGCCTGCTCGGTCTCGACGACGGTCG
>JBOGDU010000136.1:0-3084 GCA_050743145.1 Jiangellaceae bacterium
GGCGGGTCGGTCTGCGTGCCCCCGTTCAGGTCAGGAAGCGTGGTCCAGTTGTCCTGACCGACCGTGTGTGCCTCGACGATCACGTTGTCGTACTGCGGCTCGGTATCGATGGACAGCTGGAACTGCAGCTCCGCCGCGGTGGCGCCCGTCAGGTCGATCGTCTTCTGCAGCCGCATGTACGACGCATCCGCGTGCAACGCGCCCGCATACCTCGTGCCCTCGACCGGCGCGAACGGGTCGACGCCCTGGCTGACGTACTCCACGCTCCCGTGGCTGGTGAACTGCGGGAACTCGTCGGCCGGCAGCACCTCGCTGGTTGGCTGGTAGACCCCTGCCTCGTCCAGCGGGTTGTCGCCGGCGGCGAACGTCCCGCTGAAGCCCACCAGCGGATCGGCGACCCCGGTCACGCCACCAGGGTCGGCGTTGTCGGTACGCGTGAACCCACCGAGGTAGTACTGCCGGAAGTCGTCGGCCATGATCAGGCAGTCCTCGAAGAAGCCTGCTGTCAGGCTGTTGGGCTGAGGCTGGATCACACAGTCAGCCGTCTCGTCGCCGTTCAACCCGTAGTAGAGACCACCGACCGCCGTGCTGAAGCCCTCCAGGCCCTGGTGCTGCGCGCTCTCGCCGGCGTGGATCAGCTTGCCCCCTGCATTGAGGTAGTCGCGCACTGCCATGGTGAGGTGCTGCTGGCGCTCGGCTACCGCCATGTCTGGCAGGTTCCCGAGCGGTGTCTGCGTGAGCAGATCCTCTGGATCCGCCGTGAGCCGGTTGTCGCCGAGGTACCACAGCACGGCGTCGTAGTGGCCGAGCACGCCGAGGTCATGCGGCACGCCCTGCGCGTCGACGTCCCAGACGTCGGCCGAATAGCCGGCGTCCTCGAGCGCCTGCACGTGCGCCTCGTCGTACTTCGGCGCTGTCACGCTGGGTGGGTACTCCGGGTCCACGCCGGTGTAGTCCTCGTTGGCGATCACGAGGACGTCGTCGCCGGTGTCCGACTCCAACGTGTACGTGAAGTGCTCGCTCTGGACAGCTCCTGTGCCGCGCTTGACCCCGCTGAACCAGACCTCGACGTCGTCCCCGGGGCTGGCCCCCCGGACCTGGCCGCGGAACTCCGCGTAGTAGTCGTCGTTCTCGTCGCCGTAGCGCTCCCCGCCTGCCCACTCCGAGACGCGGGTGTTCTGGGTCGGTCCGCCGTTGACCTGGTAATGGAGCCGGACCTGTTGAAGCGCCCGCTTGGCGGTAACGGCCACCGTCTGGGGATCGCCGTTCGACACCGCGAAGGAATCGACGCGGAAGTTCTCAGCTGTGCGTCCGACCACCGACACCGGGTCGTCCGGGTCGGAGGCGGATTCGGCCACGGACAGCGCGAACGGGATGTTCTTCTCGAACTCGGCCTGGATCAGCCCCTCGTCGTCGGGGAAGTTGAAGCCGCTGTCGCAGTCGGTGTCCACCCACTCGTCGTTGGGGTCGACCTGAGACGCAGACTCGCAGGTCGCCATCTCGGGCGTGAACCCGAGGGTGCCGAAGAGCTCGGTCATGTGTGTGTCGGTGTCACCGTTGGTGGTGTAAAGCTCAGCCGAGATGTCGGGGTCATAGCCTGGAATTGCCGGGTTCGCATCGTCACCAGCCATCGCCTCGTAGATGACGTCGTCGGGTGTCGGCGTCGAGACCTGCCAGCCGGTGCCGTACAGCAGCAGCTCGGCGGCCGAGTGGTAGTTGACGAAGAACTCGAACCCGACCCGGCCCATGAATGCTTCCAGAGCCTGCGACTCCGGTTCGGAGTTCGGCGCCGTGCCACGGTAGGTCTCACTGGCGGGGTTGGGCGACGAGCCCTCATTGTCGTAGCCCCACTTGGTCGCGAAATTGCGGTTGAGGTCGACGCCGTCGCCCGGGGTAATCGTGCCGTCGCCGTTGTTGTCGCGGAGGTTCTTGCGCCACAGCCGGTTGCCCGGGTCGAAGGTGAAGTCATAACCGTCCGGGTTGGCGACCGGCACGAACCACAGCTCGTTCTCGTCGACCAGCTTGGTGATCTGCGGGTCGCTCCCGTAGTTGTCGAGGAAGTAGTGCATCAACCGGCGGTTCATCTCGGGCGTGATCCACTCACGCGCGTGCTGAGCGCCGAGGTAGAGCACAGCGGGCCGCTCGCCGTCGGGAACCCGGTCGGCGTTCCTCGTCACCCTGAGCGCGACGATGTCCTGGCCGTTGACGGTCTGACCGATGCTCACCGCCTTGGCGATGCGCGGGTTGTCAGCGGCGGCCTGCTCGTACTCGTCCTGGATTCCGCCATCCTCACTGTAGGTGCGGAACACCTCGTACCCTTCGGCGGCCTGGGCGGTTGCCCGCTCGGCCGCGGTCTGGCCGTCGATCCTCTTCGGCCGCATCTGCACGCCCTTGGAGGCGAGCTCCTGGGCCTGCGCCCCGCTGAGGATCGCTTCGACTCGAACTTCGGACTTGGCACCCTGTTCACCGGCGACCCGGAAGACCTCGAGCTCTTGCCGGTCGATCCCGAGCGCCACCAGGTCCTCGACTTGGGCAACACTGATCGTGCCCGTGTACACGTCGAGGTGGTCGCCGGGGTCCCTCGGTGCCGCCGTGGCCGTGGCGGACAGTAGGGAGACTGACACCAGGGCCATCGTGGACAGGACTACGACGGATCTGCGCCGGTATTCTCTCATCAGGCGTCCCCTTGTTATCCGGATACGTGGCCCGGTCTTGGGCGGATATCTAGTGGAGCCTGCTGGGCGACGTCTCACCTGTCAATATCTGCCCGCGATCGGCCCATCCGGTGGCGCAACGGGCACTCGACGTTCGCTCACCTGCCGTGACCACCGCGGCGAGCGCGACCGAAACTGTCTCGCTGGTCGTGCGTACAGCGGCGGTGCCAGATCCTGGGCCCCTGCTCGCCTTGCTCCCCGAAGATTCATCTCTCGCCTGGGTACGCCGGGGCGAAGGTCTGGTCGGCTGCGGGCGCGGCCGCCGCCGAGGTGGAGGGCCCGGATCGGTTCGCGCAGGCCGACCGCTGGTGGCGGGATCTGCTCGCCACCGCCGTGGTCCGCGACGAGGTGCGATTGCCCGGATGCGGCC
>JBOGDU010000137.1:0-4900 GCA_050743145.1 Jiangellaceae bacterium
CGCGACACAGTCGACGCCGGTGGCATTGGCGATGCTGTTGCAGGTGGCCTCGGTCCAACCCTTGTGGTCGGAGTCGGCGTTGTACGACAGCGTCAGCGTGCCGGTGAACCCGGACGCCGCCACCAACTCGGATGCGGCCTCGGGGTCGTAGGTGCAGAACTCGCCGCACTGGTCGGCCAGGAACCCGTCCACCACCGGGGAGACCCAGCCGGTGGCCGGCACCCGGGTGCCCTGGAAGATCTCCTGGGTGATCAGGTCACGGTCGATCGCCATCGAGATGCCGTGACGCAGGTCGGTGTTGGCCATCGTCGGATCCACCCGCTCCGGCGCGAACGTCATCGTCTGGATGGTGCCCTGGTCGGCCTCGATGTACCGGTCGCCTAGGTCGGCCCGGTACTGCTCGCCGGCCAGCGCCGTCGACGGCAGCTGCTCGATGACGTCGAGGTTGTCGGCCAGCAGGTCGTTGTAGGCGGCGTCCTGGTCGGTGTAGATCCGGTACGTCACGTCCTGCACGCTCGGCTTCGTGTCACCGGCATAGCCGTCGTAGGCAGTCAGCTGGATATCCACGTTCTGGTTCCATGCCACCACCTGGAACGGACCGGATCCGATCGGACTGTCACCGAACGCGTCCGGGTCGTCGTAGAACACCTCCGGCAGCGGCGCGAACGCGGTGTAACCCAGCCGCTGCGGGAACGCCGACTGCGGCGAGACCAGCGTCACCGTGAACGTCAGGTCGTCGACCACCTCCAAGCCGGACATGGTCTCCGCCGTCGCCGAGCCCTCGATGTAGGCGCCCTCCTCGTCCAACTCGCCCTGCACGTCGGCGAAACCCTCGATCGGCTCGAAGAAGTACGAGCTCAGATAGCCGTTGGAACCCAACGCCGAGAAGTTCCACGCATCCACGAAGCTGCTCGCCGTGATCGGGCTGCCGTCGTGGAAGGTCCACCCGTCCTTCAGTGTGATCGTCCACGTCTGGCTGTCGTCGGACTCGATCGACTCGGCGATCTCGTTGTTCGGTGCCGCAGTGTCAGGGTCGTAGCGCACCAGCATCGAGAAGATGCCCTGCTGCTGCGGATTGCCGCCACAGGTCTCGTTGGTGTTCGCCGGGATGAGCGGATTCTGCGGGTTGCAGCCGGCGATCACCACGGCACCGGTCGGTGCACCGGCCTCGCCACCGGCGCCCTCGTCGCCCCCGTCGTCACCACCACAAGCACTCACGACCAGCGCGAGACCGACGGCGCCGACGACGACGCCCCTGCGAACGCGTGGTCGCCCGACGAGCGGCGACCCCCGCAGGGCGCGCGTCCTCTTCCTGGCCATGGACCCTCCTCCGACGTGCCTCCGTAGGCAGGAGGCCTCCCGCGCACAGCCAACCGCCAATGAGACTCACCTGGTATCGATTCGAAACCTCTCGAATCCGTCGCCCGGATAACGTCGAGATCATGGTCGTCCTGCGACTGGACGCCGCGAGCCTGGCCCGCATCCGGCTGGCGCCCTCCCCCACGTTCGAGGCGCTGGCGTGGCTGAAGCTTGTCGTCGCCGGTCGGCGTCATCCGATATTCGGCGATCCCGGAGCGAGCGCACGGTTCGCGATGCGCGAACCTGACGTCGCGATGCTCGGTGGGGTCCTGGCGCCCCCGCATGCCGGCTACACCCCCGACTTCCTGACGCCGAAGCCGCCCGCAGAACGCGATGCCAACGTGTTCGGCAGCCAGCTCGCGACGATCCGGGACACGCCGGAGGACCGGATCGTCGACGAGATCGACTTTCGGTTCGTCGGGCAGGCATCGCCGGCTTCCGTCCGCAGCGCAATGGAGTCCGGCACGTTCGCCCGCAGGGCCGCCAACGGCTTGCGTTCGTTCTGGAGGCATACCCTCGCCGACCGCTGGGACACCATCGCCGCAGCCCTGGCCCTCGACGTCTACGAACGCTCCGCGACGATGTCCGCAGCCGGCGTCGGCGCGGTCCTCCAGTCGCTCCACCCGACGATGGACTGGGACGGCGACGTGCTGACGATCGACGCGCCGTGGAAGTTGGAGTCACGATTCACTGACACCGAACTCGTCCTCACACCGTTCGCCCTGGGTTGGCCCCGGTTGTGGATCCAGCTCGAGAACATGATGGAAGCCACCGTCTTCTACCCTGCCAACGGGATCGGGACGGCCACCAGGCCGCGGCGGAAACCGGGATTGCCGCGACTGGTGGGAACGACCCGCGCCCGGCTCCTGGAGGACCTCGCCCTCCCACGGTCGACTACAGAGCTCAGCGAGCGGCACCGGCTCACCCAAGCGACCGTGTCGTACCACCTCGGCGTGCTGCACGATGCCGGACTGGTCATGCGCAGGAGACACCGACGCCTCGTTCTCTACCGTCGCAGCGAGCAGGCAACCAGTCTGCTCGGGGAGTCCGCGACCGCGTCGTGACGGCCGATCAGGCGTCGATGCGGGCGCGGTCGAGCTCGGCTGCACCGGCGACGATGAAGTCCTTGCGGGGTGCGACGTCGTTGCCCATGAGCAGGTCGAAGACCGAGTCGGCCGCCTCGGCGTCGGTGGCGGTGATACGCCGCAGCCGCCTGGACCGCGGATCCATGGTGGTCTCGGCGAGCTGGTCGGGATCCATCTCGCCCAGGCCCTTGTAGCGCTGCGGGGGGTGCTTGTACCGCACCTGCCGGCGATCGAGGTCGCTCAGCATGCGCTGCAGTTCGGCGTCGGTGTAGGTGTAGAGGTAGCGGTCCTGCCCCTTGCGCGGGTTGGAGAGCTCGATCCTGTGCAACGGCGGCATGGCCGCGAACAGGCGTCCTGCCTCGACCAGCGGACGCATGTACCGGAAGAACAGTGTGATCAGCAACGTGCGGATGTGCGCGCCGTCGACGTCGGCGTCGGTCATCACCACGATCTTGCCGTAGCGCGCCTGGTCGAGCGCGAAGCTACGGCCGCTGCCGGCGCCCACGACCTGGATGATCGCGGCGCACTCGGCGTTCTTGAGCATGTCGCCGACCGACGCCTTCTGGACGTTGAGGATCTTGCCTCGGATCGGCAGCAGCGCCTGATACTCGGCGTCACGGGCCGCCTTGCCGGTGCCCAGCGCGGAGTCGCCTTCGACGATGAACAGCTCGGAGCGGTCCAGCGCGCCCGATCGGCAGTCGACCAGCTTGGTGGGCAGCGCACTGGTCTCGAGCGCATTCTTGCGACGGACCGTCTCCTTGTGCAGGCGTGCCGCGACCCGTGCCTTGGTGGCGGCCACGACCTTCTCGAGCACGGCGGCGGCCTGTGCCTTGGCGGCCCGCCGGGTGCTCGTGAGGTGCGTTGCGAGCTGGCGCTCGACGACGCGCGCGACGATTCCGCGCACCGCAGTGGTGCCGAGGATCTCCTTCGTCTGGCCCTCGAACTGAGGCTCGGCAAGGCGGACGGTGACCACAGCCGTCATGCCCTCGAGGACGTCGTCCTTCTCGATCTTGTCGTCGCCTGCCTTGAGTCGGCGCGCGTTGGCGCGCACCTGATCACGAATCGCCTTGAGCAGGCCCTGTTCGAAGCCGGCGACGTGGGTGCCGCCCTTGGGGGTGGCGATGACGTTGACGAACGAATACAGCTCGGTGTCGTACTCGGCTCCCCAGCGCAGCGCGACGTCGACCTCGCACTGGCGCTCGACGTCGCGCGGCGTCATGTGCCCCGCGTCGTCGAGCACCGGCACGGTCTCGGTGAACGACTCGGTGCCATGCAGTCGGAGGACGTCGCTGACCGCGGTGTCGGCGGCCAGGAACTCGACGAACTCGGTGATGCCGCCGCCGTGGCGGAACCGTCGCTCGTCCGCTTCTGTGCCGGGGTCGACACGACGACGGTCACGGAGGACCAGCTCGAGGCCCGGCACCAGGTACGAGGTCTGCCGGACCCGGGTGACCAGCTCGTCGAAGGCATAGGCGGCGTCGCGCAGGAAGATCTGCGGGTCGGGCCAGAACCTGATCCGGGTGCCGGTGATGCTCTTGCGGACCCTCCCGGCGACACGCAGCTCGGAGTGGTCGGTGAACGGTGTGAAGCCGGCGTCGGGTCCAGCTGCCTCGAAGACCCCCGGTTCGCCGCGGCGGAACGACATCGCGTGGGTCCGGCCTTCGCGGTCGACCTCGACGTCGAGTCGCGCGGAGAGCGCGTTGACGACGCTGGCGCCCACGCCGTGCAGGCCACCGGAGGCGGCGTACGAGCCGCCGCCGAACTTGCCACCGGCGTGGAGCTTGGTGAACACCACCTCGACGCCGGACAGGCCCGTGCGCTGGTGGACGTCGACCGGGACGCCGCGACCGTCGTCGCGGACCTCGGCCGATCCGTCGTCGTGCAGCGTGACCTCGATCGTCGAGCAGTGGCCGGCCAGCGCCTCGTCGACAGCGTTGTCGATGATCTCCCACAGGCAGTGCATGAGGCCCCGTGAACCCGTGGAGCCGACGTACATGCCGGGACGCTTGCGCACCGCCTCGAGACCCTCGAGCACAGACAGGTGGCGTGCGGTGTAGCTGGCACCGGCCGCCGGCTTCCGGGACCGCCTGAGGCGGGTGCCGAGCGGCACGTCGGCCGGCTCTGCGGACACGTCGGCTCTCCTGTTCGCGCACGGGATCGCTCGACCGTGCGGTGCCAGGGTAGTCGGCCGCGGTGACCGGCTCGTCCCGCCGCGCCGCCCGGTGGAATGTGAGGCATCTCGCTTCGCTCAGAGCGAAGCGCCTGTGTACGACGTCTCCGGAACAGGTCCGGTCTGTTTTCATGTTGTACGAGAGACAGAACGATCCCGCGAGAGGAGCACCGTGACCACTGCCGTCGTCAGCCCACTCAAGGCCGTCGACCGCTGCGACAGCTGCGGCGCTCAGGCATACATCCGCGTCGTCCTGGCCGGAGGCAGCGACCTGCTGTTCTGCGGC
>JBOGDU010000138.1:0-7785 GCA_050743145.1 Jiangellaceae bacterium
TCGAGGGTGCTGTACGTGCCCCACGGCAACAGCTCGAGCGCCGTGGTGTACGTCGCCTGGCGCAGTCGTGCTTCGTCCTTCCGCGCTTCCTGACGTAGTCGCGTGCGCTTCGGGGCCCAGACGAGTAATTCCAAGCGGTGTAACTGGTGTGGCGCGTGTGATTTGACGGTGAGGGTGTCCAAGATCGGCGTTGCTAACCCTACGTACTCAAGGACATCGTCCTGGCCGCCGGCGGTCTGGTGGTGGCCGCGCAGGCGCTCGGAGGCAAGCTCCGGGCGTCGAGCGAGACGTGATCAGCCGCGGGGTTCACCGTCCCGCACAGCGTCATCGATCGGCGACAGCGAGCCGACCAGCGAGTACGACGAACGAGCCGCCGAACACGCGGCGTATCCAGGCCATCACGCGAGGACGGGTGATGACGCGGTGGCGAACCGTGGCGGCGAACATCCCGTAGATGGCGAAGATCACGAGGGTGACGAACATGAAGACCACGCTCAACTGCAACATCCGGACGACGGCGTACGGCTCGCTGGCGCTCACGAACTGCGGCAGGAACGCGAAGAAGAAGATCGTCAGCTTCGGGTTGAGCAGGTTGATCAAGACGCCGGAGGTGATCACCTTGGTCGCCGAGCGAGGGCCAGCCTCCCCGTCAACGGCCAGTGCCTCCTTGTCTCTCAGCGTGTTCCATGCCATGTAGAGGAGGTAGGCCACGCCGAGGTACTTCAGGACCTGAAAGGCCACCGCGCTCGTGTGCAGCAGGGCCGCAAGCCCGGTGATCGCGGCCACCATGTGGGGAACGATGCCCAGCGTGCAGCCGATCGCAGCGATCACGCTTGCGCGCGCACCACGCGAGAGGCCGGCCGCCAGGGTGTAGATGACACCGGTGCCAGGTGTCGCCACGACGACGAGCGTCGTCATGAGGAATTCGACGCTCACAAGGACCTCCGTTCAGCTGCGTCGCCTCGGCAACCAAGACGAAGCGGTGTCAGTCGGGGATCAGCCACACTCTGTCGCGCATGAGGTTACGACCCGTGAGCTCGTCGGCCTCGCGCCAGGCTTGGATCAGGGACGGGTGAACGCGGAAGTAGAGGTAGGGGGTCGTCAATTGGCGCGGGTCGAAGCCGGCCTTGGCCGCGAAGGCGTCGCCGACCTCGTCCGTGATCTCGGCCGCGTCCAGCGCATGCACAGTTCCCTCGAGGAGGACGACATCACGGGTTGGGCCGATTCCGAGGCGGGCCCTGCCGGTGGCCCGGAGATTGCGGCCGGTGGGACTGGCGACCGGTGTGGCAAGGAGCAGTATGTCCTGCTTGCGTTGTTGCAGCGTCCGAGGCGTCACGATGCCTGGAGGAGTCCGATGCCGTTGCCGTCGGCGTCCTTGACGATGGCCACGAGCTTGCCTCCGCCCACGTCGCGGACCGCATCCTGCACCTCCGCGCCGGCGTCGAGGAGGTCCGTGAGGCTTGCGTTGATGTCGTCGACGTGCCAGTAGCCGACCGGCCCGGTCATGCCCTTGCTGTGGCCGTGGGGATCCAGTCCGATGTCCTGGCCTGCGACCCTGAATCCGACGTAGTAGGGCTCGTCCATGTCCGGCTCGACGCCCAGGAGCCTGGTGTACAGCACCTTCGCCTGAGCGATGTCCTTCACGGGGTAGATGACGGTGTGGATGCCTGACGTCATGGCGAGCTCCTCACGCTCGTTGTCACATCGGCGAGGTTTCGCCGGTCACTGGTAAGACAGATGGCGACGAAGGAATGTGACGGATGGACGAACGCGAGCTTATGGCGGAGCGCTTCGAGGCACACCGGGCGCACCTGCGGACGGTTGCCTACCGGATGCTGGGCTCTCTGAACGAGGCGGACGACGCTGTCCAGGAAGCCTGGCTTCGGCTCCACCGTGCCGATGCCGACGACATCGAGAACCTGGGCGGGTGGCTGACGACCGTCGTTGCCCGCGTGTGCCTGAACATGCTTCAGTCGCGCAGGTCTCGGCGCGAAGAGCCCCTTGGTGCGCACGCACTTGACGCGATCACGAGCGGCCCCAACGGGACCGGTCCCGAGGACGAGGCGCTATTGGCCGACTCGGTCGGCGTTGCCCTGCTGGTGGTCCTCGACACGCTGACTCCCACCGAGCGGCTGGCATTCGTGCTGCACGACATGTTCGCCGTGCCGTTCGACGAGATCGCTCCCATCGTGAGGCGCTCTCCGGCCGCGACACGGCAGCTGGCCAGCCGTGCCCGTCGGAGGGTCCAAGGGGCGGGCCCTGCGCCAGATGCCGACCTCTCGCGCCAGCGAGAGGTCGTCAGTGCCTTCCTGGCTGCCTCGCGCGGGGGCGACTTCGAAGCGCTGCTGGCGTTGCTCGACCCAGAGGTCGTGTTGCGAGCCGACGCGGCAACGGTGAGCCAGGGCGCACAGAGCGAGGTGCGCGGTGCGCGGTCCGTGGCCGACACCTTCGTCGGACGGGCCCGTGCCGCCAAGCCGGCGCTGGTGGGCGGAGCCGCCGGAGCCGTGTGGGCAGTCCACGGAACGCCACGCGTCGTGCTCGACTTCACGATCATGGACGGAAGGATCGCCGCCATCGACCTGATCGCCGACCCCGCGATCCTCGACCAGCTCGACCTGGTCATCCTGGGCGACTGAGGGAAGGCTCGGACATGACAGAGGCCCGGTACGAACTTCGGCCGATCGGCTGGGTCGAATCCCCACTGCGTCGTCGGGACGAGGCTCCCAGGCAAGGTGACGAAGGTGCACCGAGCGCCTGGCTCATGCTGAAACCCGACGTGCGAGAGGGGATTCGCGACCTCGTGGTGGGCACGGAGGTCATCCTGCTGACCTGGCTCGATCGCGCCCGTCGCGACGTCCTGGCCGTGCATCCGCGCGGTGACGAGAACCGGCCAGTCTGTGGAGTGTTCAGCACACGCTCCGCGGATCGGCCGAACCCCATCGGGCTGCACATAGTCGAGATCGTGGAGCGGTCGGCCGTCGCCGACACGAGGCTGCGGGTACGGAACCTCGAGGCGCTGGACGGCACCCCCATCCTCGACATCAAGCCCTTGCTCGGGCCGGTGGAGGACCGCTGACCGGGGCCGCCGCCCTGCAGGTGGCGGGAACGGACACCCGATGAGCCAATCACAATCTGCCGGCGCCCGCTCACACCCCTGTGGTCGGGTCGACGTGCTGGTGGACGACGTATGAAACCCTGACCACCCATGGAGCCATTGCCGGCAGGCACGGTGGCATTGGTCGCGGGCGCGTCCCGAGGAGCGGGCCGAGGCATTGCGGTTCAGCTCGGTGCGGCTGGGGCGACCGTGTATTGCACCGGGCGAACCAGCGGGAACGCGCGATCGGAGATGAACCGGCCGGAGACGGTCGAAGAGACTGCCGCTCTGGTGGACGAGGCCGGCGGCCGTGGTATCGCGGTCCAGGTCGACCATCTGGTACCCGACGAGGTGTCAGCGCTGGTCTCTCGCATCGACGACGAGCAGGGTGCCCTGCACGTTCTCGTGAACGACATCTGGGGTGTCACCACGATGGAGTGGGACAAGACGGTGTGGGAATCGTCGTTGGAGAACGGGTTGCGCACCCTGCGCCTGGCGGTGGACACCCATGCGATCACCTGCCACTTCGCGCTTCCGCTGCTCATCAAGGCACCTGGTGGCTTGGTGGTCGGGGTGACCGACGGAACGGCCGAGTACAACGCGACGAACTACCGAGTCTCGTTCTTCTACGACATGGCCAAGGCGGCGAACCTTCGCATGGCCTTCGCGCTGGCGCACGAGTTGCGGCCCTACGCCGCGACGGCCGTGTCACTCACACCCGGTTGGCTACGGTCGGAGGCCATGCTCGAGGCTTTCGGAGTAGCCGAGTCCAACTGGCGTGACGCGACGGAGCGCGTTCCGCACTTCGCGATCTCCGAGAGCCCAGCATTCGTCGGCCGGGCCGTGGCCGCGCTGGCCGGCGATCCCGACGTGTCGCGCTGGAACGGACAGTCGCTGTCCAGCGGGCAGCTGGCGAAGATTTACGGCTTCACCGATCTCGACGGGAGCAAGCCTGACGCCTGGAGGTACGTCCCCGAGATTCAGGACGCAGGCAAGCCCGCTGACACAACTGGCTATCGCTGACACCTGCGGCCTTCACAATCGGCAATCACGACGGGTCCAACCGCTGCTGCGCATCACCCTTGCCCCAATTCGCCTGCCAGGGCTACGCCGGGGAACGGCTCAACGACGACCAGCTCATGAGGATCAACACGGTCCGCGCCTCGGCGACGATGGGTCCGAACGGCAGCGCGAAGCCGACCCAGAAGACGAGCTCGAGCGGCAGCAGTGCCAGCGCGAGGATCGCCCCGGTGCGGTGTCCGCCCCACAGCAGCCAGCCCGCCACGCACTCCGCTGCGCACACCAGAAGGAACGCGACGAGCAAGGGCACGGACGTCTCCACACCGAAGTCCTCGAAGATCCCCTCCCCGTGGTCGGGTCGCCCATGACTGTGGCGATGTACCCGCGGCCGGCGATCATGTATGCCGAGCGACACGACGCACGCTCCTTCCTGCGACGACGAGGCCCGCCGCCCAGCCGGGTGCGCGCCCGTGTTCGGGTGGGCCGATTGAGTCCATGTCGTGGCCCGATCGCGCCAGCAGCCAGGCGACCAGGGAGTTGGAGTTCCACATGTCACCGGTGCCGAGCTCGTCGCGACCCCAGGTGGCCGTCGGGAAGGTCGACGCGAGCGACAGCACCTGCTCGGCCCGGGCCGGATCGATGCTCAGTCGCTGGGGACTCTCGACGGCGTCGGCGATGTCGGGGATGACCCGCCACGCCAACAGCGGACCTCGTAACGGAACAGCCTCGAGCACCCGAGCCACCTCAGCCCCACGGGACCTCCGCAGACGACCCCGCGATCCGGGGCGTCGGTGCTCCACACCGGAGTCATCTCGATGACGAACCGATCCGTACCAATGCGGACCTCGAGCGCGGCGTGGTAGAGGTCGCACCGCTGGCGGTGCTGGTATCGGGCGGCGACCCACTCGAAGATCCGCCCATTGCGGCGGACACAGCCGGTGTTGTCGCCCGCACCGAGCGGCAGCCAGTAGAGGTCCACACTCGCGGACGTACGGGCGAGCTCCTGGGTCGGCATGGTCCAACACCTCCCAAGACCAGCCAACGCCGAGGCCCGGTCCCCGGGGTAGGTGCAAAGGTCACCGCCTGTCGGGCCGCAAGGATCTTCGTCAGCGCGGTTCACCCACGACGGTCGGGTCGGTGGCCGTGAGCAGGTGCGCCGCGACGAGCCGCATGAGCCGGGCTGCTGAGGAAGTTGGACGCGATCCCCTCTGCATCGACCACGGGTCGCCGAGCACCTCGATGGCGGCGTTGATCGCGCATCCCGACCTCGGCGACCGATGAGAATCTCCGGTTACCCTGGTCAGCCTCCCCAGAACCGATTGCAAAGCGCAATCACCAATCGAGGAGCGAGCGCGCGGATGTCACTTACACGGATCCACAACTTGTCCATCTCCCTCGACGGCTTCGCCACCGGAGAGCCGCAGTCCGCCGATGCACCGTTCGGCCATGCGGGCGAGCGTCTGCACGAGTGGATGTTCGGTACCCGGTTCTGGGACGCGGGCGGAACCGTCGGAGTCGACGACGCTTTCGCTGAGCGCCACAGTTACGGCATCGGCGCCGAGATCATGGGCGCCAACAAGTTCGGCCCGCCCGGCTGGCGGGACGACCCGGACTGGAAGGGCTGGTGGGGCCCGAACCCGCCGTTCCACACACCGACGTTCGTGCTCACTCACCGCCCGCGGCCCTCGATCGTGATGGAGGGCGGCACCACGTTCCACTTCCTGAACGCCGCCCCGGCCGAGGCGCTCGAGACTGCCCGCGAGGCAGCCGATGGCCAGGACGTTCGGATCGGCGGCGGCCCCACCGTCGTACGCGACTTCCTCGCCGCCGGGCTCGTCGACTACATGCATCTGGTTCAGGTCCCGATCGTGCTCGGCCGCGGCGTCCGCATCTGGGACGGTCTGGAGGCCCTCGAGGCTGCCTACGACGTCGAGGCGGTCTCCTCCCCCAGCGGCGTCACCCACCTCACGTTCACACGGAAGGTCGTCTCGTGAACGCCGACACCGAAGGGCAGGTCGTGGCCGGTCAGCCGAGACTGACGAATGAGCGTTCGCGGACCTGTTCGGTCACGGTTGCCCGCGTAGGGTCCCTAACCTTTCCCGCGTCTCGACATGTCCACTGCGATGCGCTGCCAGCGCCCGGTGTGCCCCTCAGGCGCCGGTGCCGGGCGGGCCGTCGAGCACCCGCGGGGCGTACTCGAGCAATTGCATTCCACCCTCGAAGGTGCGGCTCTCGGTGAGGTCAAGAGCGACGTCGGGGTAGCCGTCGTAGATCCGATCCTGGCCGGTGGCCCCGGTGATGACCGGGAAGACCACGACCCGGAACCGGTCCACGAGGCCGGCGCTCAGGAGCGAGCGGCACAGGGTCAGGCTGCCAAGGGTGGCCATCGGCGCCGTCTCGGACTCCTTCATCTCCCGGACGGTCTCGATGGGGTCGCCGGGGACGAGCACGGTGTTCGGCCACGAGAGCGGCTCGGTCAGGGTTGAGGAGAACACGACCTTGCGGAAGCCCGCCAGGACGTCCGTGCCCGGCTCACCCTGGGCGGCCAGACCGGACATCAGGCGGTAGGTGGTCGCGCCCATCAGGTGGGTGTACTCCGGCTGCTCGCCCAGCCAGCCGAGGTACTCCGGGCTCTCCAGGCCCCACCAGCCGGGCCAGCCCTCGGCGGCGCCGTACCCGTCGAGCGAGGTGATGAAGTCGATCAGCAGCTCAGCCATGTCGATCCCTCCAGGACTTCAGGCTGGCAGAGCGACGTCGCTGGTGTCGAGGTTGGCCGTCCAGGCCACCCGCTGGCCCTGGCGAGCCGCACCCTGCTCTCGGATCCAGACCGTTGACGAGGCAGCCCTCCCGGGGAAAGTCAGCAAACTTGGCCCGTGGCGAACCCGTCAGTCCGTCCTGCACCTCGACAACGGGCTCTTGCTCGTCCTCGACGTCGACGGTCGGATCCCCGCCGAGCGCGCCTTCTCGCGCATCTTCCGCAACCGCCGCGAACTCATCGACCACGTCATGATCTCTCGACCACTGCTGCTGGCCGGCGTGACCGCCGACTCGTTCGTCGACGACCTGATCGGCATCACCGAGGACGTCGACAGCCGCCGCGACGCCGTCCTGCCCGATCACGCGCCCCTGTGGGCTCGCATCAACTGGCCTTGATCACGCTTCCTTGCGCCTGCGGCGCGGCCGGCCGGTGCCGCGACGAGAGGGGTCTCGGGTGCGGTCGCCCACTGCGCATTGCGCCGTGAGGAATGCCTCGATCTCGGCGATACCTCGGGCTGCATCACGGGCAACCGCAGCATCGGTACGGTACCGGCATCGAGGCGCTGGCGGGCCCGCCTTCTTCCAGGCCACGTAGACGTCGTAGCCGCCGCACCGGCCGGACCCGGCCGCGATCAGCCCGGTGGTCATCACCCACAGCACGTAGCGCAGCAGGTTCAATACGGAACACGACGCGTGTGGCACTGCGCAGCGCACACGCCTCACCTCCGCGATCCTGCGGGCACAGGCGCCGCCGCTCCGAGGTGCAGCGTTCCCCAACAGGACTACTCCCTTGCACACTACGACAATTTACATAGCAGGAACATGTTCTCCGCGTGTCGGTCTCAGAACAGGCGTTCGACAAGCTCCGCCAGGTGCCGGAGCAGCGGTACCGCGAGTGTCCGCTCCGTGGCGTC
>JBOGDU010000139.1:0-4415 GCA_050743145.1 Jiangellaceae bacterium
CATCATCGGCCTGATCGTCGTGATCGCCTGGTTGCTCTGATGAGCATCCAGGCATTCGCATGAAGGCTCGAAGTGCGCTATGACGAGTACGGCGCCCTGGTCACGTGACCGGGGGCGCCGTCTTGTCGGCGCCGTGCCCCACTGCTATGCGAGTGCGAAGGCGATCCGGCGGGCCTCGATCGATGCCTCCACGAGGCGGACCGAAACGTCCTCACCGAGTGGCAGATCCGCGCCCACGACCATGCCGCGGACGGCGGGCTCGGCGATGACGACCTCCCCGCGGTCGTCCTTCGGGATCACCTCGACGACGACACCGGGGAACACGTCGTCCTCGCGGCCGGTCATGACGGCAGCCTCGACGACCGCGACGCAGGCGCCCTCGTAGGCCCCCGACCGGCGGCCGGTCTCGGCCATCACCTCCGGCAGGCCGGGCAGGGCGGCCCGCACCCATTCCGGAATCTCGGCACCGGCACTCAGCGCCGCGCACACCTCGAGGCCGTAGCGGTCCACGAGGCGCCGCAACGGTGCGGTGACGTGTGCGTACTCCGCCGCGATCGCCGCGTGGCCGGCACCGTCGGGAACCGATCCGTCGAAGGCGACGTAGCCGGCCCCGCGGAACAGCGTCGTGGCCTCGTTGAGGAACGCCGCGTGCGCCGCGGGAGCGGGATCGAGCGACCGGATCAGGTCGGCGTACGGGAGATGGCGCGGCCAGTCGATACGCAAGGCCTTCGCCGTGCGCCGCAGCCACTCGACGTCGTGTTGCCCGGCTGGCGGAAGCGTTCGGAAGATGCCGACCCCGCCCTGACGCATCAGCGTCGCCGCCGCCGTTCCCGTCAGCAGGGACAGTTGGGCATTCCACGCCTCGACCGGGAGCGGCGAGCGATGCTCGAGGCCGTAGCCACCATCGGGCCCGGTGACGATCTCCTGCTCGGGGACGGGGAGGGACACCCCGCCCCGGGCTCCCTCCTGCTCGAGCCGCAGGTGTCCGATCTTCGGAAGCAGTCCCAGCATGTCCCCCGCCGTGCCGGCGTCGAGATCGCGCTGGACGGCCCCGTACGACAGCTTCGCCCGGCTACGCACCCGCGCCCTGGTCAGTTCCGTCCCCGTCAGATCGCCCGACGAGTCCAGGCGCAACTCCCAGACCAACGCCGGGCGTTCCTCGTCGGGAATAAGGCTGGCCGCAGCCTCCGAGAGCTCGACCGGATGCAGCGGCGCCCGGCGGTCGGGTCCGTAGAAGGTGACTCCGCGCCGGTGCGCCTCGTCGTCGACCGGCCCGCCGGGGGCGACGAACGACGCCACGTCGGCGATCGCGTAGCGCGCCAGGAACCCGCTGCCGTCGCGGGACAGGTGCAGGGCCTGGTCGAGGTCCATCGAGCCCGGCGGGTCGATCGTCACGAACGGCACGTCGGTAAGGTCCCGCTCCGGCGTCGTCGCCACGGCCGCTGCGGCAGACGCCTCGGCGATGGCCTCAGCCGGGAACTCGCCGGGCACCTCCAGCTCAGCACGGATCTTCTCCAGCCCGGCACGGAGTCGTTCAGCGTCGGTGGCGACCAGACGGAGTTGTCGGCTCGGCATGGTCCGCACCCTACGGCGGTGGCGCTACGGCGGCTCCGTCAGCGGACGTGGCTGAACGCCACCAGGGAGGTCGTTCCGTCGGCATAGACGTGCAGTTCTGTGATCGACCCCGGCGCCGGCTGCATCCGGAACATCGCCTCAGCCGGCGCTCCCAGCCCGAGCCGGACCATGGCCCGGACCGGCATCGAGTGGGTCACGACGACGACCCCCTGACCTGGGTAACGGGCCAGGACCCGGTCGCGTGCCTCCCCCACACGCCGCTCCATCGCGTCCAGAGGCTCGCCGTCCGGCGGTGCGGCCTCGGTCGATGACAGCCACGCGGCGAGCTCGGCCGGGTAGCGCTCCCCCACCTCGGCGAAGGTCAGGCCCTCCCACTTCCCGAAGGCGCACTCCCGCCATCCCTCGTCGACGTCGACGCCGATCCCGAGCTCGGCTCCGATGATCTGCGCGGTCTCGCGGGCCCGCAGCATCGGGGAGGTCACGACGGCCACGGCCTCACTCCCGACGAGTGCACGGCCGGCTCGCTCGGCCTGTTCGCGTCCGTCGGCATCCAGCGGCGGACCCTCGACGTCGGATCCGCTGAACCTCTTGGCCGCCGTCAGGGCAGTCTGACCGTGGCGGACCAGGACGAGCCGAGTGGGCACGCCGAGCTCTGCGGCCCAACCGACCAGGCGGTTCGGCGGCTCGGTCGGCTCGGGCTCCTGCACCTGCCCGGGCACCTGGTCCGCCGCTGACAGGTCGCCGTCGAGGGCGGCGTTGACCAGCCGGTCGGCGGCGGCGTTGCGCGAACGCGGCACCCACACGTAGGTCACCCGCCCGGGTGGGAAGACCCGGCGGGCCTCCAGAGCCAGGCGCCGGAGATCGGCGTTCTTCATCTTCCAGCGCCCGGACATCTGCTCGACCACGAGCTTCGAGTCCAGCCGCGCCTCGACGAAGGCCTCCGGGTCGATCTCCCGGGCGGCTCGGAGGCCGGCGATCAGACCCCTGTACTCGGCCACGTTGTTGGTGGCGACACCCAGCGCCTCGGCCGTCTCCGCGAGCACGTCACCGGTGTCCGGGTCACGGACGAGGGCTCCGAACGCGGCCGGTCCCGGATTGCCACGCGACCCGCCGTCGGCCTCGACGATCAGCTGTCGCCGCACGCTCGAGCTGCTCACAGCCCCGACTCGGCCGTGCGAACCTGGATCCGCCGGCACTCCTCGCACCGGATGACGAGCTCGGGCGAGGCGGCCCGGATCCGGGCGAGGTCTGCCGGGTCGATGGTGATCCGGCACCCTTCGCACCGGCGTTGGCGGATCTCGACCGCGCCGACACCACCCCGGTCGGCCCGGATCTTGTCGTAGAGCGCCAACAGGTCGTCCGGGATGTCGGCCACGACGGTGCCGCGCTCCTGCTGTGCCGACTGCACACCGTTGTCGATGTCCGCCCAGGCGGTGTCACGAGCACTTTGGACCTCCTGCGCCCGCCGGCCGACACTCTCGCGTTCTGCCGAGAGTTCCGACGAGCGCTTCGTCGCGTCCTCCAGCCGCTCCATGACGTCGAGCTCCGCCTCCTCGAGCACACCCTGGCGCCGCTCCAGCGATGCGATCTCGCTCTGCAGGCTCTCCAGCTCCTTGGGCGAGGACACCTGGCCGGAGTCGAGGCGACGCTTGTCGCGATCCTTGCGCTCGCGCACCTGCTCGACGTCGGCGTCGGCGCGCCTCTGGTCGCGCTCGAGGTCGGCGATCTCGGTCGCGACGGTGACCTCGGCGTCGCGGATCTTCATGTGCTCGGTCGCGAGGGTGTCCAGCTCGGCGATCTCGGGAAGGCTGCTGCGGCGGTTCGTGAGCTGGTCGAGCGCGAGATCGACGGCTTGCAGGTCGAGCAAGCGTTGCTGCGCGGCTGGATCGGCGTTCAGGGGTGGCTCCCCTCCTCGGGCCGAGGTGCGGTGTGCAGGGTCCACGGGTCGGTCGGCGTCATCGACACCCGGGTCTCCACCGTAGTGCCAGTTTCGGAGAGCACATCGCGCAGGCGGCGCGCTGCGTCGGCCAGCCATGGCCACTCACTGGCCCAGTGGGCGACGTCGACGAGCGCGGGTGGCCCGTCCTCGCGCGACTCGGACACCGGGTGATGTCGCAGGTCGGCGGTGACGTACGCGTCGACGCCTGCCGCCCGCGCGGCGCCGAGCAGCGAGTCGCCGGCACCGCCACATACCGCGACGGTGTGGACCGGTGCGTCAGGATCGCCGGCCGTCCGTACGCCGGCGGCCGTCGCCGGAAGTGCACGGGCCACCCGGTCGGCGAACGCTCGCACGGGCTCGGGTCCATCCAGCCGGCCGATCCGCCCGATTCCGGTCGTCCCGGGCTCTCCAGCCAGTTCGTAGACGTCGTACGCCGGCTCCTCGTACGGATGGGCCGCGAGGAGCGCGGACACCACCGCTGTGCGCGCTGCGCGCGGCAGCACGGTCTCGACCCGGACCTCCGTGACCCGCTCCACGGCGCCGACGGACCCGATCGTCGGGCTCGTGCCCGGGCCCGGCCGGAAGGTGCCCGTCCCGACCACGGTCCAGGCACAGCGGTCGTACGCGCCGATCCGCCCGGCGCCGGCAGCCGTCACCGCGTCCAGAACGTGCTCGGCGTCGGGCTCCGGCACGAACACCACCAGCTTGTCGACAGCGGGGGCGGCGGGCTGCGGTTCGAGCGGTCGGACGCCGACCAGCCCGAGGGTGGCTGCGAGCGCGTCGGACACGCCCGGGTCGGCGCTGTCGGCGTTCGTGTGCACGACGTGCAGCGCGACGCCGCCGGTGACCAGGCGGTGAACCAGCCGTCCCTTCGGTGTGGTCGCCGCGACGCCGTGGACCG
>JBOGDU010000140.1:0-9788 GCA_050743145.1 Jiangellaceae bacterium
CCGGTGAGGACGCCACGGCCCAGCGGCGACCATGCCAGCACCCCGAGGCCGAGCCCCGCGGCCGCCGGGAGCACCTCGCGTTCGATACCGCGTTGCACCAGGGAGTACTCGACCTGGGTGGACACCAACGGTACCCGGCTCGGGACGGACGCCTGATGTGCCGCTGACCAGCCGGTCTGCCAGCCCCCGTAGTTCGACACACCCACGTACCGCGCCCGTCCCGAGGTGACCGCATAGTCGAGCGCGGCCAGGGTCTCGTCCGGTGGGACGTCGTCGCTCCACGTCTGCACCTGCCAGAGGTCGACGTAGTCGGTGTTCAGGCGGTCCAGGGAGGCGTCGAGCTGGTCGAGCAGCGCACGCCGGGAGATGTCGACCACCCGGCGACCACTCGTGCGGGAGATGCCGGCCTTCGTCGCGACCACGATCTCGGCCCGAGGCACCACTGTCTCCAACAGCTCGCCGAGGACACGTTCGCTCTGCCCGTCGCCGTACGACGCCGCAGTGTCGACGAGCGTGCCGCCGGCCTCGGCGAAGGCCTCGAACTGGTCGCGGGCCTCGTGAATGTCGGTGTCCCTGCCCCACGTCATGGTCCCGAGGGCGAGCCGTGACACCCGTAGCCCACTACGACCGAGTCGTCGCTGTTCCACGGCCGGAGAGTATCCAGCCGTTCGCAGGGCCGGCTCGCGACCGGCCGCAAGGGCTACGCCTGGTGGTACCGACGGCGCCGGTAGAGTCGCGCGGCGGACCGATCGGGTCCGGGTGTTGCGGGCACCGGGCCTCCGCAGGGGAGGAACGATGCGGCTCGGGCTCAACCTCGGCTACTGGGGCGCCGGGGGAGACCTCGACAACCTCGCGCTGGCCCAGGAGGCCGACCGGTTGGGCTACTCGGTCGTCTGGGCGGCCGAGGCGTACGGGTCCGACGCCCCGACCGTCCTGTCCTGGGTCGCCGCGCAGACCGAGCGGATCGACATCGGCAGCGCGGTCATGCAGATCCCTGCCCGTACGCCCGCCTGCACGGCCATGACGGCGGCGACCCTGGACGGCCTGTCCGGCGGGCGGTTCCGACTGGGCCTCGGCGTGTCCGGTCCGCAGGTGTCCGAGGGCTGGCACGGGGTGCGCTTCGACAAGCCGCTCGGACGTACCCGCGAGTACGTCGAGATCGTCCGCGCCGCCCTGGGTCGAGGGCGGCTGGCCTACGAGGGTGAGCACTGGACGCTCCCGCTGCCGGACGGACCCGGCAAGGCGCTGCGGCTGACCGTCCATCCCGTCCGCGATCGGATCCCCGTGTACCTCGCGGCAGTCGGGCCGCGGAACCTCGAGCTCGCCGGGGCCATCGCCGACGGGTGGCTGGCGGTCTTCTTCGCTCCCGAGGTCGGGGCCGACTCGCTGGACCACGTCCGCCGCGGGCGGGCCTCGGCGGGCCGCACGATGGACGGCTTCGACGTCGTCCCGACGGTTCCCCTCGTGGTCGGCGACGACCTCGAGGCGTGCGCGGCGCCCGTGCGCGCATACACCGCGCTCTACCTGGGCGGCATGGGCAGTCGCCGAGAGAACTTCTACAACCGGCTCGCGGTGCGCATGGGCTACGAAGAGGCGGCCGAACGGGTACAGGACCTCTTCCTCGACCGCAGGCACCGCGAGGCTGCCGAAGCCGTGCCGTTCGAGTTCGTCGACCGGACATCGCTGATCGGGCCGTCCGAGCGGATCCGGGACCGCCTGCACGCGTACGCCGACTCCGGCGTCACGACGTTGTCGGTCGCGGTCCACCAAGGGAGCGTCGAGGAGCGCGTCTCGCAGCTGCGGACGCTGGTGGACGCGGTCGAGGCGGCGGGGCTGGCGGGTGGTCCCGCGTGACCCAATGGGTCCAGGCCGTCGTGCTCGGTGTGCTCCAGGGCCTGACGGAGTTCCTGCCGATCTCGTCCAGCGCACACCTGCGGGTCTACCCGGAGCTGTTCGGCTGGGACGACCCCGGGGCCGCGTTCACCGCAGTGGTCCAGATCGGCACCGAGACCGCGGTCATCCTCTACTTCGCCCGGGACATCTGGCGCATCGTCACCGCGTGGGCCCGCTCACTGTTCACGCGCGGCGCGGCCCGGGCCGGCGACTGGGATCCGCACGACGCCCGGATGGGGTGGTACGTCATCGCGGGCTCGCTGCCGATCGTCGTGGTCGGCATCGCCTTCAAGGACGTCATCGAGGGCGACCTCCGCTCGTTGTGGGTCATCGGGACGACATTGGTGCTGCTGGGCGTGATCCTGGGTGTCGCGGACCGGGTGGGAGCGAAGAACCGCCCGATCGAGTCGCTGAGCCTGCCGCACGCGGTCGCCTTCGGTGCGGCCCAGGCGCTGGCCGTCATCCCCGGCGTCTCACGTTCCGGCGCGACTATCAGCATGGGTCTGTTCCTGGGATACGAGCGGGCTGCGTGCGCCCGGTTCGCGTTCCTGCTCGCGATCCCCGCGGTGCTCGGCGCGGGTCTGTTCGAGTGGCCCGCCGCACTGGCCGAGGGCAGCGAGTACGGCCTAGGCCCGCTGCTTCTCGCGACGGCGGTGGCCTTCGCCGTCGGCTACGGCGTGATCGCGTGGTTGCTCCGGTGGCTGGAGCACGGCTCCTACGTGCCGTTCGTGGTGTACCGGATCGCCCTGGGCCTGCTCGTGCTCGCATTGGTGGCGGGCGGCGTCATCGACCCCTGACGCGGCGTCAGCCGGCCGCGGCTGCGGGTAGCGGAGCCTCGGCGATCAGCGGCCACGGGTCGATCGGCGCGCCGTCCCTGCGGACCTCGAAGTGCAGGTGCGGGCCGGTCGAGTATCCCGTCGAGCCGACGACTCCGATCCGGGCGCCACGGCCCACCCGGTCGCCCGCGCGCACGTACATCGCCGCCTGGTGGCCGTACAGCGTCGTGACACCGCGGCCGTGGTCGATGACGGACATGTAGCCGTAGGCGCGGTTCCACTCCGCCTTGATGACGGTTCCCGAGTCGGCCGCATAGACGTAGCCGTCGCCGCGGCCGATGTCGGTGCCGGTGTGGAGCTTGACCACCCCGGTGATCGGATGCCGTCGGATGCCGAACTCCGACGTGACCTCGCCGGTGCCGGGTCGGACGAAGCTGCCGGTGCCGAACACCGTGCCGGACGTCTGCGCGAGCAGGGCGGACAGGTCGACGATCACCGGACGCAGCGCATCGGACTCGGCGAGGAACTCCCGGTACCGCTGGTAGTCGCGCAACCGGGCGGCCTCGGCGGCGCGCAGCGCGTCGAGGCGGACGGCGGCAGCCTGGTCGAGGTCGCGTTGCGCGGCAACGGCTGCGGTCACGGCGGCCTCCTTCGCCGTGACGGCGGTGGCGGCGGCCTCGGCGAGCTCCTCCTTGCGCTCGCGGACGGCGCGCAGCTTCTGCCTGGCGTCGAGCAGATCGGCCTGTTCGACGGCAAGCCGGCCCAGTGCGGAGTCGCTGGCCCGCAGGACGCTGCGCACGCCGACGTAGGTGTCGGCGTACTCCGCGGGTGTCTCGGCGTCGAGTACGACCGACAGGGTGGCCATGGCGCCGCCCTGGTAGGCGTCGCGGGCCACCGCACCGAGATCCTGCCGGGCGTCGGCGATCCGCTGGACTATCTCGGAGAGCTCGCGGAGGGCCCGGCTCTCCCTCTCGGCAGCCACGTCGGCGGCCCTGCGCGCCTCGTCCAACGCCGCGCGGGCCGCCTCGGCATCTGCCTGGACCGCGGCGACGGCCGCCTGCGCGGTGCCGAGCTCAGCCAACGCCTGCTCGAGCTGTGCCTCAGCCTCCGCGACGGCCATCGAGTGCGCCGACATGACGTCGTGGGCGTAGTCGCCGAGGGCGTCGGCAGCGGCGCCGTCGTCGCCTCCAGGATCGACCGACGGCGGCACGCCGGGGTATGCGACGGTCGGCGGCGGCGGCGAGACGGGCGGCTGGACGGGCGGACGGGTCGTGGGAGTCGGAACGGGCGTGCTGGTAGTCGGTTCGGGAGTCGGCTCCGGCGTCGACGTCGGGGACGGTGCGGGCTCGGTCTGGGCCGACGCGGGCAGGGGTGCGGACCAGACGAGGGCGCACACCACCGTGGCGACCACCCCGGCGGTCGCCCGCCTACCGGTCATCCCCATCGGCGTGCCTGGTCTCCCTCCCGATCGGTCCTCGAGCCGCATGCGTAGCTCATCATGCCCCTGAAGAGGGCCGATCGCACGGCGTGATCGCAGGAACAGGCGCCGACACCGCGCAGCGCGGCAGACGGAAGGGCCCGACGCCGGCCTTTTCGTAGGCTCGGCGTATGCCCACGGTCCTACTCGTGCGCCACGGCCGCACCGGCGCCAATTCCGCCGCCGTGCTGGCCGGCCGGAGCCCGGGAACACACCTCGACGAGGTGGGCCGTGAGCAGGCACGGTCCCTCGCGCGAAGGCTGGCGGGCGTGACGTTGGCGGCCGTGGTGTCGAGTCCGCTGGAACGCTGCCACGAGACTGCGACCGCCCTGACAGGCGACCGCGGCAGGCCGGCGGTGGAGGTGGACAACCGCCTCACCGAGTGCGACTACGGCGACTGGACCGGCCGAAGGCTCGCCACACTCGCCCGCGAGAAGCTCTGGAAGGTCGTCCAGACCCATCCGTCCGGCGCGACGTTTCCCGGCGGTGAGTCCCTGCGTGCGGTCCAGGCCCGGGCGGTGGAGGCGGTCCGTTCGCACGATGCCCTGGCTGCCGCCGCGGCCGGGCCGAACGCGGTGTGGGTCGCGGTGTCACACGGCGACGTGATCAAGGCCGTGGTGGCCGACGCGCTCGGCCTGCACCTCGATCTCTTCCAACGCCTCGTCATCGACCCTGGGTCGGTCACGATCGTCCAGTACACCGACCTGCGTCCGTTCGTCGTCGGCCTCAACGACACCGGGGGCGACCTGTCCCGCCTGCGCCGGCGGGTTCGGAGCGGGCGCCGGCCGTCGAGCGACGCGATGGTGGGCGGCGCCGCAGGAACGACGTAGGGTCGATTGCGTGTCGCGGCAGATCTTCGCCTTCGATCCGCCGGACCGCTTCGTCGCCGGCACGGTCGGCGAGCCGGGTCAACGCACGTTCTTCCTCCAGGCTCGCGATGCGGTCCGGGTGGCCAGCGTCGTGGTCGAAAAGGAGCAGGTGTCGCTGCTCGCGGAGCGTCTCGACGCGCTCCTCGACGAGGTCGTCCGGCGCTCCGCCGGTGCCGCCCCGATTCCCGTGCTGGCGCCGGCCGAACTCGAGGACCTCGATCCGCTCGAACAGCCCATCGTCGAGGAGTTCCGGGTCGGCACGCTCACTCTCGCCTGGGACGGCACGGACGACCGCCTGGTGATCGAGGCCTTCGCGACCCGTGAGACCGAGGAGGGTGACGACCCGAATGCGGAGGTCGCGGACGTCCCCGACGACCGCGACCTGCTCGTCGTGCGCATCTCGGGCGCGTCCGCTCGGGCGTTCGTCCAGAGGGCGCAGGCCCTGGTTGCGTCCGGTCGGCCCCCGTGCCCGCTGTGTGCACTACCGCTGGATCCCGAGGGTCACATCTGCCCCCGGCAGAACGGCTACCGGCGCCGGAGCTAGGAGGTGGCCGACCTGGTACCCGGCGTGCTCAGGGACGGGGACCTGACGGTGGAGGGGCGGCTTGTCGTCGCCTCGAACGCGACACTCCTGTGTCGGGTCGGGGGCTCCGACGGTGCCGGTGCGCTGCGCTGTGTCTACAAGCCCGTGGCGGGAGAGCGGTCGCTGTGGGACTTCCCCGACGGCACCCTGGCCGCGCGCGAGGTGGCGGCGTACCTCGTGTCGGAGGCCGCCGGCTGGCGCGTCGTGCCGCCGACGATCCTGCGAGACGGACCGCTCGGGCCGGGCATGTGCCAGCTGTGGATCGACCACGACGGCACCGGACTGGTCGACGTGGTGGCGCCGGACGCGGTTCCCGCCGGATGGGTTCGTGTGCTGGACGCGGTCGACGAGGCCGGTGACCCGGTCGCCCTGGTGCACGCCGACGATCCGCGGCTACGGCGGATGGCGCTGTTCGACCTGGTCGTCAACAACGCCGACCGCAAGGGAGGCCATGTCCTGGTCGCACCCGATGCTGCGGTGTGGGGCGTCGACCACGGGGTCAGCTTCCACGTCGACCCGAAGTTGCGGACCGTTCTGTGGGGGTGGTCGGGCCAGCCGTTCTCCGATGCCGAGCAGGACACCCTGGCAGGGATCGGGCGTGGGCTGCGTACCGATCTCGGCGCGGATCTGTCGGCCCTGCTGAGCGCGGACGAGGTCGCAGCGACGACGGCTCGCGTGGACGGGTTGCTCGCGTCGGGCCGGTTCCCGCGGCCGGCGCCCGGTCGGGTCCCGATCCCCTGGCCGCCGTTCTGAACGACGACGGGACGGCAGCTAGGCTCGTCGGCGTGCAGGCGTGGCCCGGTCCCCACGTGGCCGGACTCGCCGGTCGAGGCGAGCCTGTTCGCGTCCATGACACGGCGACAGGGACCGTTCGCACGGCGGCCGCCGGCGCCACGGCGCGGATGTACGTCTGTGGCATCACCCCGTACGACGCCACGCATCTCGGCCACGCCGCCACCTACATCTCCTTCGACGTGCTGCACCGGGTGTTGCGGGACAGCGGGACGCAGGTGCGCTACGTCCAGAACGTGACCGACATCGACGACCCGCTGCTCGATCGGGCCGTGCAGATCGGCCAGCACTGGGCGGAGTTGGCGCAGGGGCAGATCGAGCTGTTCCGCGACGACATGGCATGGCTGCGCGTCCTACCCCCGCAGCGGTACGTGGGCGCCGTGGAGTCGATCCCCCTCATCGTCGAGCTCATCGGCCGGCTGCGCGAGGCCGGCGCCGCGTACGAGGTCGACGGCGACCTGTACTTCGCGGTGGCGTCCGACCGGCATTTCGGCGAGGTCTCGGGTCTTCCCCGGGAGACCATGCTCGCGCTGTTCGCCGAACGCGGGGGAGATCCGGACCGGCCGGGCAAGAAGGATCCGCTGGACAGCCTGCTCTGGCAGCGCGAACGCCCCGGGGAGCCGGCGTGGGAGAGCCCGTACGGCAGCGGACGACCGGGCTGGCATGTCGAGTGTGCCGCGATCGCCCTCGGTCACCTCGGGGAGGCCATGGACATCCAGGCCGGAGGCACCGACCTGGTGTTTCCGCACCACGACATGTCGGCCTCGGTGGCACACGTCGCCACCGGCCACTGGCCGTTCGCGCGGTCATACGTCCACTCGGGCATGGTCGGCCTGGCGGGCGAGAAGATGGCGAAATCCGAGGGCAACCTCGTCTTCGTCTCCCGGCTGCGGGCCGACGGTGCCGATGCCGCCGCGCTGCGGTTGGCGCTGCTGTCCGACCACTACCGGGCCGACCGCGACTGGACACCCGCGCTGCTGGAGAAGGCCCAGGACCGACTCGCCCGTTGGCGGCAGGCGGTGGCCGCCGAAACCGGTCCCGACGCCCGCGGCCTGCTGGGCGCGGTGCGGGTGCACCTCGCCGACGACCTCGACACCCCGGCTGCCCTTGCCGCCGTTGACCGCTGGGCCGCGCATGCGCTGGCGCAACCCGGCGGCGATCCCGACGCGCCCGCCGAGGTACGCGACCTCGTGGACACCCTTCTGGGCCTGGCCCTCTGACGCGGGCCGCTACTCGTCGCGGCGGCGCAGGTAGCGCTCGAACTCGCGGGCGATGTGCTCGCCCGATGCCTCGGGCAGCTCCGTGGTGTCGCGCGCCTCCTCCAGCCGGCGGACGTACTCGGCGATCTCGGGGTCTTCGGTGGCGAGCTCCTCGACACCGTGCTGCCAGGCGCGTGCCTCGTCGGGCAGGTCGCCGAGCGGCACGGGCAGGTCGAGCAGGTCCTCCACGCGGCGGAGGAGTACGAGCGTCGCCTTCGGGCACGGGGACTGGGCGACATAGTGCGGGACGGCCGCCCACAGCGTCGTCGCGGTCAGGCCGGCCTTCGTGGCGGCGTCCTGCAGAACCCCGACGATGCCGGTCGGTCCCTGGTAGCGCGAGGGCTCGAGCCCCATCGACCGGGCGCGGTGGTCCTCGTTGGTCGAGACGGTGACCGGAACCGGTCTGGTGTGGGGGACGTCGGCAAGAAGTGCGCCGAGGGTAACGACCCGATCCACGCCGAGCTCGGCGACCAGGCTGAGCAGTTCAGCGCAGTATGCGCGCCAGCGCATGTTGGGCTCGATGCCGCGGATCAGGACGACGTCGCGCCCAGCATCAGGGAGCCGGGCAACCGAGAAGCGCGTGGTGGGCCAGTCGAGACTGCGCACACCGGAGTCGTCGACCGAGACGCTGGGCCGGTTGACCTGGAAGTCGTAGTACTCCTCCGGGTCGAGCTCTGCGAGCGGTACGGCATGCCAGGCCCGTTCGAGGTGCTCCACGACGGCGGTCGCAGCCTCGCCGGCGTCGTTCCACCCTTCGAAGGCGGCGACCAACACGGGGTCGTCCAACTCCGGCACGGCGTCGAGCTCAACCACCCGCTGCTCCTCGTCTCGGGGCCCTCCGCCAGCGTACGGCCCGTGCGGGTGCCCCACCCAGCGTCTCGATGCACGGACAACGATCCCCCGAGCGTGAGTGGCGGATAACCTCGTGGGGTGTCTGCACCTGCGACCGCCCTACGCCGTGCCCTGTCCGAGCGCGTCGTCGTCGCCGACGGCGCGATGGGGACGATGCTGCAGGCGGCCCAGTTGACCCTGGACGACTTCGAGGGGCACGAGGGGTGCAACGAGGTCCTCAATGCGACGCGGCCCGACGTCGTTCGCTCTGTTCACGACGCCTACCTCGCCGTCGGCGTCGACTGCGTCGAGACGAACACGTTCGGCGCGAACTGGGCGAACCTCGGCGAGTACGGCATCACCGGGCGGATCGGCGAGCTGGCCGAAGCTGGAGCCAGGCTGGCTGCCGAGGTGGCAGGGGGCTGGTCGACACCGGACCGGCCGCGGTGGGTGCTCGGGTCGGTCGGTCCGGGCACCAAGCTGCCGTCGCTGGGTCACGTGCCGTTCGCCGTGCTCCGCGACGCGTACCAGACGCAGGTCGAGGCGATGATCAGCGGTGGCATCCACGGGGTGATGGTCGAGACCGCCCAGGATCTGCTGCAGGCGAAGGCCGCGGTCATCGGAGCCCGCCGAGCCGTCAAGGCGGCCGGCGCCGACATCCCCCTGCTGGTCAACGTCACCGTCGAGACCACCGGAACCATGCTGCTGGGCACCGAGATCGGAGCCGCGCTCACCGCGCTGGAACCGCTCGGCGTCGACTTCCTCGGGCTGAACTGCGCCACCGGACCAGCCGAGATGAGCGAGCACCTGCGTCACCTCGCCCGACATGCCCGATCGGGCCTGGCCTGCATGCCGAACGCGGGCCTGCCCCAGCTCACCGCCGACGGCGCCCACTATCCGCTGACGCCACGCCAGCTCGCGGATGCGCACGACCTGTTCACCGCCGAGTACGGGCTGGCGCTGGTGGGCGGCTGCTGCGGGACGACACCCGAACACCTGCGGCAGGTGGTCGAGCGGGTCGGCGGCCGCGAGATCGCGCCGCGCAAGGCGCGCTCCGAGTCGGGCGTCAGCAGTCTCTACCAGCATGTCCCGTTCCGGCAGGACACGTCGTACCTGGCGATCGGGGAGCGGACGAACGCCAACGGCTCGAAGGCGTTCCGCGAGGCGATGCTCGAAGGCCGGCTGGACGACTGCGTCGAGATCGCCCGAACGCAGACCCGCGACGGCTCGCACCTGCTCGACCTGTGCATCGACTACGTGGGCCGCGACGGCGCCGGCGACATGCGCGAGCTGGCCTCCCGCCTGGCC
>JBOGDU010000141.1:0-7563 GCA_050743145.1 Jiangellaceae bacterium
CCGCTGCCCTCTGCACGCGAGACCGTGGACACCGACACGCCCGCCTTCGCCGCCAGTTCACGCTGGCTGAACCCGGCACGGGCGCGCATCGACCGCAGCATTGCTCCGGCGAGTTCGTGCGGATCGTTCGCCATGCCGACCAGCCGATCGCCTGCGCCTGGGCTCGACCAGCCCTCGACCGACGCCTGTGTACGACCGTGCGCCACTGGCGGTGTTTGTGGACGAGTCTCTGTTTGTGTCGGGGTGCGTCCAGTGCGCCCACGGGCGACGGACTAAGGGGTCGTCCTCCAGGGCGTTGTCCTCGGCCAGGTCGGAGGATGTATGAGTCCGCTGGGCACGACAAGCCCACCAGCCGGGATGTTGGGCACAAGGCTGTCCGTCCCGAGCCGCGCCATGCGGCGGCTCAGTCGTCGGCGGGCGTCAGTGTGAGCGTGTCTGCCGCTTCGTCGCGGATCCGCTCCGCGTCCCAGCGCATCGGCAGGGTCCGTCCGGTCCGCCACATCTCGATCTGGTCGCCGTAGTGCTCGTGGTACGGGTGACCGCTGACCCCGGTGAGGTCGATCCATCGTGACTCGTCGAAGTCGGCCAGGTCGACGACCATCCGCATGGACGGCACCCAGTCGGTCTCGAAGCCGTCCGGCGCGGTCCAGCCGGTCGCCTGGACGATCGACTCACCACCGCCGACGTCGACCGGTCCGCGGTTGACCATCGCCTCGATCGGACCGATGCCGGAGGTGCCGAACGTCTGGTCGGTCAAGGTCAGCGCGTGCAGGCGGCCCCACGTCCATCCCGAGGGGTCCTTGCCCTGGCGCTGCGTCATCTCGTCACGGCCGTCGCGGACCGCCTGCTCGAGGATCGTGTCCCGCGTCTCGACCACGTCCTCTGTCGTGACGTCGTCCCAGAAGGGGTCCTCAGGGCTGTCGAGGAGATGCCGGACGACCTCGAACCAGCGACCGCCGCCACCCGGCCAGCGGTCTTCGGGCAGGTCGTCGTGGAAGGTCAGGGCGAGCAGGTTCAGCCACACCGCGTTGAAGTAGGCCGCAGCCGCCGAGTCGGGCGGCTGCGTGTAGTCCCACTCGCGCAGCAGGTCGAGCCCGTCGCCGTAGTAGTCGCCCAGCCCGTCGATCTCGAGCAGGAGGGGGACCAGCATCTCGGCGTTGGAGCTGCGGCTGTCCATCTGGATCTCGATCATCGCCTCGGCGTCGAGGGGTCCGGCCTCCTCTACGAGCTCCCGGATCCGTTGTGCTCGCTGTCCGTAGTCGAAGTCGTGGGTGAGCAGGAACGGGTACGCCTCGCTGGTCACCGGCTGGTTCGCTGTGACGAGGAACCCCTCGTCGGGGTCGATCACACTCGGCAGTGCCGCGAACGGGATGTCGCCCGCCCATTCGTACGCCTCGGTCCAGCCGGGCACCGGCCACCGGCCGTCACCGGACCGCCGGATCGGGATCCTGCCCGGCGCCTGGTAGCCGATATTGCCGTCCACGTCCGCGTAGACGAGGTTCTGCGCCGGAACCTCGAACAGGCTGGCGGCATGGCGGAAGCCGTCCCAGTCCCCGGCCGCGTTGAGCAGGAAGATCGCATCCGCCGTGCGGCCAGGGTCGAGGGCCGTCCACCGCAACGCCACGCCGTACCCGTCATCGCGCGACGGTGCACCGGACTCGACCGGCGCTTCCTGGCCGACATCACGCAGTTCCCCGCTCTGGTCGGACAGCAGCGGGCCGTGTCGGGTCGATCGAATCGTCACCGTGACGGGCTCTCCTCCGGCCACGGCGATCTGCTCCTGCCGGACGTCCATCGCGACCATCTCGTCCCCGACGAGGTACGAGTCGCCGTCGAGCTGCTCCAGGTAGAGGTCGGTGACGTCCGGCGCCAGGTTCGTGAACCCCCACGCGATCCGGGCGTTGTGACCGATGATGACGCCCGGAACGCCGGAGAACGACGAACCGGCGACCTCGAACGGGCACTCGGTTCCCACGGTGCGGCAATGCAGCCCCACCTGGTACCAGATCGACGGCATCGCCGGGCCGAGGTGGGGGTCGTTGACCAGCATCGGTGCACCACTGACCGTCCTCGATCCGTCGACCACCCACGAGTTCGATCCGACCCCCGAGCCCGCGCCGATCAGTGCCGGCACGGTGGCAGCGCCGGCGGACACTCGGCGGAGAGCCGCGGCAGCTTCCTCGGACAGGGGGTGCGCCGGTGGCACACGAGCCGCGACGCCGGGCGTCCGCGTCCCGACCGAGAGGTACTTGTCGTCGACGATGGGCGCGTTCTCCTCGTAGGGGTAGTCAGGGTAGAGCTGCTCGATCCGCTCCCGCGGGAGCGCGGCCGCCAGCAGGGCCCGGTCGATCTCGTCCTCCATGTTGCTGCGCAGGTCCCACGCCATCGCCTTGAGCCAGGCCAACGAGTCGACCGGCCCCCATGGCTCCGGTGTCGTGTCGCCGCCGGTCATGCCGAGCAGCGTGTAGGCGAGGCCGAGCTCGCCACCGGAGCGGCCCTCGAGCCAGGCGTTGACCCCGTCGGCGTAGGCCTCGAGGTACCGGCGCGTCACGGGGTTCAGCAGCGGGACCTCCTGCTCGGCGACCCGCCGCCAGCCGAGGGTCCGGACGAACGCGTCGGTCTCGACCTGATCCTCGCCGAACAACTCGGCCAGCCGGCCGGCCGTGACATGGCGGCGGAAGTCCATCTCCCAGAACCGGTCCTGCGCATGGACGTAGCCCTGCGCCTGGAACAGGTCCTCGGCGGTGTCCGCGTAGATCTGTGGGATGCCGTGCTCGTCGCGGATCACCTCCACGTTCGCGCGCAGCCCTGGCAGTGCCACACTCCCGGCGTACTCAGGAAACGGGCGGCGCACGGACCACACCACGAACGCCGTGCCCGCCAGCAGGGCGAAGACGACGACTCCGGCGACGAGGAACAGCCCGACCTTGAGGCGGCGGCGACTCACCGGGCAAGGGTAGGCGACCTGGCCAAGAAGATCGCGCAGCGTGCCCAGGAGCGCGATGATGACACCATGGACGGTCAGGTGCCGGTGCCCGCGAGCAGCGAACCCAGCTCCCGTCCGGCGCCGTCAGCAGTCGACCTGGTCGCAGGAACGGCGATGATCGGCGCCGAGGTGGCCGCCGGCGTGGCCGGTGCGGTGGCGGGCACGCTCGAGGCAACCGGACGGCTCCTGGGCCGACCCGTCGCTGGCCTGGCCCGCACCGTCGGTGCTCCGATCAGTAGCCGGGTCGGTCGGGTCGCGGCCCGCGTCGCCGACCGCGGCCGTGCCGAACGCCGGCGGGCCGAGGCGGATCTCGACCGGCTGCTCGACGCCGTCGTTCCCGAGGTCGTCCGTGCTGTCATCACCCGGATCGACCTGACCGCTGTCGTCCGGCAGCAGGTGGACGTGAACCAGATCGCCGCCGGGGTGGACGTCGACGCGATCGCCCGGCGGGTCGACGTCGACGCCGTGATCGCCCGGGTCGATCTCATCGGCATCACCGAGGACATCCTGGACCGCATCGATCTCCCCGAGATCATCAGGGAATCGGCCGGTTCCATGACGACGGAGGCCGTGCACGACGTGCGGATGACCGGCATCGGCGCCGACGAGGCCGTCAGCCGGGCCGTCGACCGCCTGCTCCGCCGTCGTGGTGGGCGCCGGACGTTTGGCCCCGTACCTCGGGCCGACGGTCTCGCCGAGCCGGCCGTGCACGACCGGAGGGAGGAGCCCCTCCGGTGAGCGCGCGCGTCTCACCCATACCGCACGCGGCGCGCCCCTACCAGGGCAGGCGCGCCGGGCTGGTCAGCAGGGCGCTCGCCGGCGCCGTCGATCTGTTGGTCATCGTCAGCGCCTTCTGGCTGGGCTACGCCGCCGTATCGGCGGTGCTGTTCGTCGTGGATCCGCGCGGCTTCGACTTCCCCGACGTGAGCCTCGTTGGCTGGCTCGCCGCCGAGTACGTACTGGCGGTCGCCTACCTGACGCTCGGCTGGTCGACGTCCGGGCGCACGGTCGGCGCCCTGGTCATGGGCCTGCGCGTGCTGAGTTACAGCGGCTCCTCGATGCGGCCGGTCGGTGCCCTGCTGAGGGCGCTGTTCTGCGTCACGTTCCCGGTCGGCGTGTTATGGATCGTGGTCAGCGCGGAGAACCGATCGCTGCAGGATCTCGTGCTGCGCACCTCGGTGGTGTACGACTGGCACCGGCGGATACCCGCGGCACCCGAGCCCGCCGCACCGGGCCCAGGCCCGACGTAGTCCGTGCGCCGCGTGGACAAACGGTGGCTCCGCGACGCATCATTGGCAGTCGGGACCTGTGAGTGCTAACGGCCCGACCGATGTGGAGGACCGACCGCCGTGCCTACCTACCAGTACGCCTGCACCTCCTGCGGCGAGCAGCTCGAGGTGGTGCAGAAGTTCACCGACGACGCGCTCACCGTGTGCCCCGTGTGCGCGGGCAGGCTGCGCAAGGTGTTCTCGGCGGTTGGCGTCGTGTTCAAAGGGTCGGGCTTCTACCGGACCGACAGCCGCGCAAAGGAGCCGGTGGCCTCCGCCAACAACGCATCCGGATCGGCGTCGGGCGGCGAGGGATCGGCCACTGCCACCGGCAACGGCAATGGTTCGGCCAAGGACGGCGCCTCGAGCCCCTCGAAGGACGGCGGCGGCTCCGGCCCGACAAGGAAGGAGCCCGCCAGCACCCCGGCAGGCTGATCCGTCAAGGTTCCGCCAACTCGCCGGGCCCGGTCATCTTGTGGCGCCTTCGCAACGCCTCATCGGCCTGGGAGACGTGTACAACCCGCCACAAGTCGCGGCACACTCCCGACGGTGCCTGTGGACAACCGTCTGCCGGACGCGACGAAGCCCTAGCGTCGAGCCGCATGGACGACCGACGCCTCGGTGGCCTGCGGCGGCTCGGGCGCACGGTCGGCTGGCACCGCCGACTGCTCGCCGCCGGGCTCGCGGCAGGAGCCGTCGCACTCGCTCTGCAGGCCGCCGAGCCACGGCCGGTCCCGACACTCCCCGTCCTCACCGCCGCACTCGACCTCCCCGGTGGTGCGACGCTCGGGCCGGCCGACGTCCGCGTGGTCGACGTGCCGTCCGCCGCCGTGGGCGCCGGGGTGCTGGGCAGTCCTGATGCGGCGGTCGGGCGGGTGCTCGCCGGGCCGGTGCGCTCCGGCGAGCCCCTCACCGATGTCCGACTGGTCGGTCCCAGCCTGCTCGCCGGTTGGGGCGACGACCTGGTGGCGACTCCGGTCCGTGTCGCGGACCCGGGAGTCGTCGGGCTGATCCGTCCCGGCGACCGGGTCGACCTGCTGGCCGCGCCGGCTTCGGGTGGCGGCGAAGCGACGGTGGTCGCCGGCCGGGTTCCCGTGCTCGCGGTGCCCGTGCGGCCCGACCAGGGCGTTCTTGCCGAGGGTGCCCTCGTAGTGGTCGCGGCGACGGTCGGCCAGGCCGCGGCTCTGGCCCAGGCGGCGGTCTCGTCCCGGCTGTCGGTGGCGTTGCGTTCGCCGTGACGACCCGGGCGCACGACGCTACGGTGGTCCGCCATTCGGTAGGTGCTACAGGAAGGAGTGGCCATGCCGAAGGGCTTCAGGGAGTTCATCCTCCGCGGCAACGTCATCGACCTGGCCGTCGCGTTCGTCATCGGTGCCGCGTTCACACTGGTCATCAACGCCGTCGTCCAATGGCTGATCACACCGCTGATCGCCGCCATCTTCGGTGAGCCCAACCTCGACGACGTGTTGGCGTTCACGATCAACGACGCGCTGTTCTCGATCGGCGCGATCCTCACCGCAGTGATCAACTTCCTGCTGGTCGCCGCAGCCGTCTACTTCGTCCTCATCGCCCCGATGAACAAGCTCCGGGAGATGCGCGCCTCCGGCGAGGAGGAGGAGCCGGAGGCTCCAGCAGAGGACGTCCTTCTGCTGCAGGAGATCCGCGACCTGCTGCGCGACCGGTCGGGCCGCATCTAGCAGGCGCGGCGGGCGCTAGTCCCAGTGCGGCGGCCGTTCCTGTTCGAGGCGGTCGTCGTTGGACTCGTCCGGCTCGCCCCAACCGTCAGCGGTCTCGTCGGAGGTCGTGTCGGGCAGGACGTCGAAGTCGTCCTCCCACCCGGTCGTCATTCGTGGACCGCTCAGTCGAGGTCGCCCGGCTCGAGACGGGCGAGGCGCCGCTTCCGCACGAGCGTGTCGGTGTCGATCTCGGGGACGCCGGCTTCGCGGATCAGCGCGGCGAACACGCCGGTGATGTCGCGTTGACTGACGATGCCGACCAGTCGGCCACTGCCCTCGACGACCGGCAGGTGCCGGATCCAGTCGCGGGCCATGAGGCGTGCGGCGTCGCGGACGGGGGTGTCGGGCGTTGTCGTGATGACCTCGGTGGTCATCACGTCACCCACCACGACGCCGTCGAGGTCCTCGCCCGTGGCGACGGTCCGCAACACGTCACGCTCTGTGACGATGCCGACGATCTCGTCGCCGTCGACGATGACCAGCGACCCTGTCTGCTGGCGCCACATCAGCTCCGCGGCACTGGCCAGGCTGACTTTGGTCGAGTCGGTGACGGTCGCGTTGGTCATGATCTCTGCGACTCGCACGTGTATCCGCTCCCTTGCACATGTCGACGGCCACCTCAGGGTATCCACAGCGGTGGCGCACCCGCCCGGGCCACCCGTACGGCATGGCGGAGGGCGTCGTCGACCCGGGGGCCGCGATCGGTGAGCGCGAGCTCGGCGGCGAGCGCGCCGACGGTGTCCGCCTCGCTTCGCCCGGCTTTGTCGGTGTCGACCCAGCGCGCCATGGCCGCGAGTTCCCGGCGCGTGTAGGTACCGACGGGTCGTCCCGGCGCGACGCGTGGCCGAACGCCGAGGCCCTGGGGTTCCGGTGCGGCGTCGGCGACGGCAATGGCGGGTTCGTCCGCACCGGCGTCTTCGCCGAGGTCGTCGGCGCCAGGATCCGGCATGCCGACGACGACATCGGCCTGCGCCGCCGCCTCGGCCCAGTCGTACGCGTCCGCCGACGTCACCGCGTCGCCGTAGGCCGCGATGAGGCGCTCGGTCTCGCGGTCGGGATCGGCGGCCCACGCCGGCGACCACACCCGGTGGACGGCCCAGCCCAGCCGGACCAGGTGTTCGGGCCGCAGCCGGTCGCGATCGCGTGGGCTGGGCAGGGCGCCGTACGCCGCTCCGTCGGTCTCGACCGCGAGGACCAGCCGGTCGCTGCGGGCCGGGTGGCGGGCGGCGATCGCGATCCGGCCGGGTCCGCTGCCGTGGCCGACCACGATCTCGACACCAGCATTGCGCAGGCGCCGGGCCACTATGGCCTCCAGCGGGTCGGCCGCCGTGTCGTCACCCGGTGCGACCTCGCTGGACGCCTCGACGTACGCGAGCAGGTCGCGTAGCGCCTGGCCTCCCGGCGTGGTGAGCCGCCGAGGGCTGAGGTCGTCGGCCCAGAACGCGGACACGATCGTGACCCGCTCACGGACGCCGGCCAGCACGGCGGTCAGCGCCCGGTCGCCGCCCGGCCGGTCCAGCGCTCCGAACCGGTACAGCACCCGGCCGTCGACCGAGCGCCCGTACCCGGCGCT
>JBOGDU010000142.1:0-13358 GCA_050743145.1 Jiangellaceae bacterium
AACCATGATCGATGCCGCTTTGGTGTTGCTGCGACGACACCAAAGCGGCATCGATCAAGCGAGTTTCACCCTTCCGCGGGCCGCGCGCACCGCCACGCAGGGAAGCGTGCCCGTGTCATGCCAGCCCCACCCGCGCCGTGTGCAGCGCACCGTCACTCGGGCAGCGTGCCGAACGACGCGGGCAACGGGCCGAACGACGCGGGCAACGGGCCGAACGACACGGGCAACGGGCCGAACGACACGGGCAACGGGCCCCACGACTCGGGCGGTCCCGTCTAACGAGCAGCCGGCCCGCGGCGGCCGAGCTTCGGTCAGCCGCCGATCAGGCCCTGCTCCTCCAGGAAGGCACGGGCGACGTCGGCGGGCTGCTGCCGCTCGGCGTCGACCTGGGCATTGAGGGTCGCAAGGTCCTCGGTGGTGAGCACGTCGGCCAGCACGTTGAGCGCTTCGGCAACAGCGTCGTCGCCCGCGGTCTCGGCGTTGACGACCGGCACCAGGTTGTCGGCGAGCTGCAGGCCCTGGTCGTCCTCGAGCAGCACGAGACCCAGGGCCTCGAGCGTGCCGTCCGTCGTGCCGACCAGTCCAAGCTGGGCGTCACCGTTCGTCACGGCCTCCTTGGTCTGCGGAGTGCCGAAGCCGAGCGGCAGGATCTCGGTGATGTCGAGCCCGTACGTGCTCTCCAGCCCTGGCTCGCAGAACGGCCGATCGGGGCACTCCTCACCAGCCGCGAGGATGATCGGCTGCCCGAGTGCGCCCAGGTCGGACAGCGTCGCGACGGCGTTGGAGTCGGCGAACTCCATCGATACGGCGAAGCCGTTCTGGCTCGACGCCTCGGCCGGCTCGAGAACCGCCAGCCCGTACTGCTCGGCGAGAGGACGCATCGCCTCGATCGTGCTCGCAACGTCGGCCGAGGCCACGGGTGCGTTGGTGGGCGCGTCGGGCCCGTTCGCCTTGGCGTTGAGGAACTCGGCCATCGTCGCCGCGTACTCCGGCACGACATCGATCTCGCCGCTCTCGAGAGCCGGCTCGTAGATCTCGCGGTTCTCTGCCTGTTGGATATCGACGGTGTACCCGGCGTCCTCGAGCAGCGCCTTGTAGATCTCTTGCATGATCGCCATCTCGGTGAAGCTGGCACCGCCGACGGTCAATTCGCCGGAGGCGGTACCGCCGGTCTCCTCACCGTTTCCCTCGGGTGCATCCCCGTCGTCGTCGCCGCACGCGGCCAGCGCGAGCACGAGTCCGAGACCCGCCGCAGCTGCGGCGAACCTGCGTCGTACAGCCATGAAAGTGGCACCGCCTTCCAGCGCATCGCCTTCTGTGTCCCGGGCCGGTCCTCGACCGGCCCGCGTGTCCGGCGAGCGCCGCGCCCAAGGGGCCGCGCCCGCTCCGACACAGTGAACTACCCGGCACCGACAAGCTCATCCGGAATCGGTATCACGATCCAGTTACAGCCTCGATCACGTCCGGAGCGCGACGCACCGGCCTGCGACGGGCCCGCCGCATCGGATCGAGCCCACGCTGCAGCCACTCCATCAGTCCCTCGACGACCAGAGCCAGTGCCGCGACGAGCATCGCGCCCGCGACCATCTGTGGATAGTCCTGCCGGCCGAACCCGCTGGTGATGATCCGACCCAGCCCACCGGCGGCGACCAGCGCAGCTATCGTCGCCGTCGCAACCACCTGCACGGCCGCGAGGCGGACGCCGTTCAGCAGCAACGGGGCAGCCAGGGGGAGTTCGACCTTGCGCAGCAGTTGCATGCCGTCCATACCCATTCCACGGGCTGCGTCGACAGCATCACGATCGACCTCGCGCATGCCGACGTAGGTGTTGGTGAGGATCGGCGGGATCGCGAAGAGGATGAGCGCAATGATCGTCGACCACACCGACAGGCCCAGCGGCGTCAGGAAGAGAAGGACGAGGACGGCAAAGGTCGGCACGGCCCGCCCGACGTTGCTGACGTTGATCGCCAGCGTCCCGCCCTTGCCGATGTGCCCGAGCCAGAGCGCCAGCGGGATCGCGATCAGGCAGGCGATGACCACGGAGGCAACCGTCAGCTCGACGTGCTCGAGCAGGCGGGTGGGTACTCCGTCCGGGCCGCGCCAGTTCTCGCCGTCGGCCAGCCAGCCGAACGCGTCGATCAGGACGTCCATCAGGCCGCCCTCCGACGCCACGGCGTCGCCATCCGTTGGAGACCGAGCAGGACGACGTCTGCGACAAGTGCCAGGACTACGCACAGGACGGACGCGGTCAATACCTCGGACTTGAAGTTGCTCCGCAGGCCCTGGAAGATCAGGTTTCCGAGGCCACCGTGTCCGACGACGAGTCCGACGGTGGTCAGCGCCACAGTCGAGACGGCCGCCACCCGCAACGAGGCGAAGATGGTCGGCAGGGCAAGGGGCAGCTCGACCTGCCAGAGAAGCCGGCCTCCGCCGTAGCCCATGCCGACGGCCGCATCGCGGACGTCGGCGGGAGCGCTGTCGAGGCCGGTGAGGATGCCGCGGACCAGGATCGTCAGCGAGTAGAGGACCAGCCCGACGATCACCGTGGTCGACGTGAGGCCGCTGCCGGTGAGCGAGAGCATCAACGGATACAAGAGCGAGAAGAGCGCCAGCGACGGGATCGTGTAGAGCACGGTCGACGAGCCGAGGATCCAACCTTCCAGCCGCCTCCACCGGCGGGCGACGAGCGCCAGGCCGAAGGCCACCAGCGTGCCGACCACCATGGACGCCACCGTGATCCAGACGTGCTCCCCGAGCGCGGAGAGGATCTCGTCGCGTCGGGACCGGACGTATTCGGGGCACACCCACTCGTTGCGGACCATGCAGCCGTCGGCCAGGGTGGCGGCATGACCGGACGACCCGAGCAGCGCCATCCCCGGGACGCTACCGAAGAACCGATGATCCGTCTCGACCACGCATCCAAGCGCTACGCCGACGGCACAGTGGCCGTCCGTGATCTTTCCCTGTCCGTCAGCCGTGGCGAGCTCGTGACGCTCGTCGGGCCGTCCGGCTCCGGCAAGACCACGGCTATGCGGATGGTCAACCGGCTGATCGAACCCTCGGGCGGGCGGATCTACGTGGATGGTCGGGACGTCATGGACGTCGACCCGGTTCAGCTGCGCCGCGGCATCGGGTACGTGATCCAGAACGTCGGCCTGTTCCCGCACCGCACCGTGGAGGAGAACGTCGTCGTGGTGCCGGAGCTGGTCGGCTGGCCGGCCGCCCGCCGCCGAGAGCGAGCCAGGGAGCTCATGGAACTGGTCGGCCTCGACCCCGCGCTGCACGGACCGCGATACCCGAACGAGCTCTCCGGTGGACAACGCCAGCGGGTGGGCGTCGTCCGAGCGCTTGCGGCCGATCCCCCCGTCCTGCTGATGGACGAGCCGTTCAGCGCTGTGGATCCGATCGTGCGCGGGCAGCTGCAGGAGGAGTTCCTGCGTCTGCAGGACGAGGTGCGCAAGACGATCCTGTTCGTCACCCACGACATCGAAGAGGCCGTCCGCCTCGGAGACCGGATCGCCGTCCTCGCCCAGGGCGGCCACCTCGAGCAGTACGACAGCCCGGCGGCGATCCTCGGCGCACCGGCGACACCGTTCGTGGCCGACTTCGTCGGCGCCGACCGTGGGCTCAAGCGGCTGTCGGTGACGCCGGTCACCGATGCCGATCTGGAGCATCCGCCGGTCGTCCAGATCGACGTACCGCTCGCCGAGGCTGGACGGACTATGGGCGATTCACGCTGGGCGGTAGTCCTCGATCCCGAGGGCGGATTGGCCGGTTGGCTCGGACGTGAGCACGCCACCGGTCCCGGGGTCGTACGCGATGGGGCCCGTCGGATGAACGCGTGGGTCGCACTGGGCGACAGTCTCCGCGTCGCATTCGGCGAGATGCTGCAGTGGAACGCCGGGTGGATCGCCGTGCTCGATCACGACGAGCGCTACCTGGGTGTGCTCACACCGTCGACCCTGCACGCCGCGCTGCGGCGCTCGATCGAGGCCGACGTCCACGACGTCGAACCCGAACAGGTCGAGCTCGAAACGGTCCAGGACGCCTGACCCCGCACCTACGCCCGGCGACGGAGCCCTGCCGACCGACGGCAGCGCCGATTCGCTCCGCTGATCCTGTTTAGTCCCCACCCGTGTGGGCAGGGGCAGGGGCTTGGGGCCGGGCCAGCAGGGTCCGCCCACGTAGGGCCGCCGCCCGGGTCACGCCTGCCGGACGGCTGTTCACCGAGGAGGAGGTTGGTGTGCTCACGCTCACCCATGACGCTGCTTCTGCAATCAACGCTCTGACGACCCAGCCCGACCTGCCTGAACAGACCGGCATCCGGATCGCATCCGCCGCCGGCGACAACGGTGCTCTCTCCTTCGCCGTCACCGTCGCCGCAGGCCCCCAGCCTGACGACGAGATCGTCGAAGCCGAGGGCGCCCGCGTGTTCGTCGATTCCGAAGCGGTACCGGCACTCGAGGACAAGGCGCTCGACGCCGAAGTCAACGAGGAGGGCCAGGTGCGCTTCCAGATCGCCGCACAGACGCCCTGACCGGCCTCACGCGGTCTGTTCGTCCCGGTGGCCGTCGGCGTCGGGTACCAGGCCGTGCCGCAGGCGCTCGTCCCACTTGAGCAGGTCGACGACGGTCGGCGCCTCGGCCAGATCGGGCCACAGGTCGGACCATTCGGCCCCGTCGGTGATCCGCGCGAGCTCATGGCTCGGTGCCGGCGGGGTCGTCCAGGTCGACCGCAGGTGGGCGATCTCGGCCTCCAGCGAGTCGAGGCGGCTACGCTGCATCCCGATCCGGTCGGAGGCCGCGTCGAGCAGCCCGATCATGTGCGCAGCGAACGAACGGTGCTCGGCCGAGGACTGCGCCTGTTCGGCGGCGTACGCGGCGGCCTGGCCGGCCCGCACCGTGGCGAGTTCGACCCGCCATCGCTGGTCGAGACGCAACACCATCGACCCGAGCACCAGCGAGAATAGCGCTCCACCGGCGGCCGCGGCAGACATCCACCGCCCGTCGAGAACGAAGGCGGTCGCTGACAACCCCACGGCCAGGATGGGGGCGAACCCGGCGATGAACCGGTACACATGCAGGCGGCGACGGTGCCGGACTCGGCTCATGGCGCACACCGTAGTGGCGCATGCCCGCGCTGACGCGCAGCACACGCCGCAGTGTGTCTGACCCGACAAATTGGCTCAGGCCTGTCGAGCGCCGTCGACGTCCTCCTCGTCGCCGTCCGGAGGCACCATGCAGGCCCGTTCGAGCCGTAATGCAGCGACCGTGACGACGACGGCTGCGACGGCCACGATGGCGGAGAGGATGACGCGGTTCCGGCCGGCCGGCACCGCGAGCGAGTCGAGAGCCAGCACTCCCAGACCGAGGTACGCACCAGCGACGAGCGCTCCGAAGACCGCGGCCGCCTTGCCCAAAGCGAGCAGTCGGGCGGCCCGCAGTGCATCCATCCGGCCGTCGTAGCGGCGCTCCTCTATCCACCCGCGGACGGTTCGGGCACCGACGAACAAGACGACGGCGAGGAAGACGAGCAGCAGCGGCAGGATCCACGGCACCGGCGGCAACGCACCCGAGACGGCGTCGACGATCCGCCCGATGGACCAGCCGACCGGGGCCGCCGCCAGAGCCACCCAGACGAGCGTGCCGACGCGCGTGGGACGCACGGTGCGAGGTCAGGCCGGCAGTTCGAGCACGGCGTCGTCGACGCGGGTGACGCCTCCGTCGGCCACGCCGTCGCGCAGATCGGCCACCCGTCCGTGCCCGGGCACGGCGAAGTCGGGGTCGACGTCACCCCAGGGCACGAGGACGAACGCCCGCTCGTGCAGGCGTGGGTGAGGCACCTTGAGGTCGTCGTCGTCGACCACGCCCTGGCCGACAGCCAGGACGTCGACGTCGAGGGTACGTGGGCCTTTCGGCACCTCGCGCGTGCGGCCGAACGCGTCCTCGGCCGCCTTGCACCGTTCCATCAACGAACGCGGCGAGAGCGTCGTGTCGACGACCAGGACGGCATTGAGGAAGGCCGGTTGCTCGGCCGGCCCCCCGACCGGCTCGGTCTCGTAGACGGCGGACACGGCGACCGGGTGGATCTCGGGCGAGTCGGCGAGTGCGTCGACTGCGGCCTGCAGGTAGTCGAGCCGGTCGCCGAGGTTGCTCCCGAGGGCGAGCGCGGCACGCCGCAGCGGGCGCAGGTCGCCTGTCAGCGTGTCGGCGTCGACGATGTTGGGGTTCGGGGCATTGGTCACAGGCGGGACCTCCGGATCGTCACTGTCACGTCGCCGAAGGTCACCGGCACTGGTGCCTCCGGCTTGTGCACGGTCACTTCGACGTCCTCGACCCGCGTCTCGGCCAGGCAGAGGTCGGCGATGCGCTGGGCGAGTGTCTCGACCAGCCGGACCGGTTCCCCCGCGACGACGCCCGCGACTCGCTCGGCAATGCTGCCGTAGTCGACCGTGTCGGCAAGATCGTCGCTTGCGGCCGCCGCCCGCGTGTCGACGCCGAGGATGACGTCGACGGTGAACTCCTGGCCGTTCTCCCGCTCATGGGCGAACCAGCCGTGGCGTCCCCGCGCGGTCAGGCCGCGCAATGCGATTCGGTCGGACACGGGATGACCCTAGCTCCCGCCCCCGCCTGGGTTCTGACCCGGTCGGTCAGCCCTCGCGACGCTGCACTCCGGAGGCGTGGTGCACCCAGAGCCGCCAGACGTCGCCGTCCCGACGGAACACGTTCGTGGCGACCGCGTGCCCGCCCGCGAACACCGTGTCGGGCATGCCGTCTGCCGCCGAGAGCAGGTTCTCGGTGCAGGTGACGACAGCAACACCGTCATGGGTCTCGACGGCCACGTCGGTCAGGACGAACTGGAGGTATGGCGTCGCGGCCAGCACGGCGGCCCACGAGCGCAGCACGGCCTTGTGGCCGTGGATCGGCGCCAGCCCGGGGTGCACGCAGACCGCCGCGTCGTCGACCCAGAGCTGCTCCAGCGCGTCGAGGTCACCGCGCTCCACGGCCTCGTAGAACGCGGCGTTCGCGGCGAGGACCTCCGCCTCGCCCGGGTCCGGGCCGTCGGTCATGTCGCTCACCCGGTCGCCTCGTCGCCCCAGCGCGCCGCGAGCCGGACGGCATCGAGAGAGCCCGGGACCTCGTGGACGCGCACGCACCATGCGCCGGCCAGCGCGATCAGCGCCGAGAGGACCCCGGTCGCAGCGTCGCGCCCGTCCGGAGGGCGGTCCTCGTCGGTGGTTGGATCGGCGAGCAGGCGGCCGAGGAACGCCTTGCGCGACGCGGCGACGAGAACAGGCGACCCGAGGTCGACGATCTCGCCCAGGCGGGCGAGCAGGGTCCAGTTGTGGTCGCCGGTCTTGGCGAAGCCGAGCCCAGGATCGAGCGCAATCCGATCGCGCGAGATGCCTGCCTCGACGGCCTTGTCGAGCCGGGGCAGCAGCTCCCGCCCGACGTCGTGGACCACGTCTGTGTACGTCGCCAGTTCCTGCATGTGGTCCGAGTGCCCGCGCCAGTGCATGAGAACGATGGGGACGCCGGCGTCTGCGACGACGCGCAGCATTCCCGGGTCGGCCTGGCCGCCGGACACGTCGTTCACCAGGCTCGCTCCGTGGTCGATGGCCTGTGTGGCCACCTCGGCGCGCATGGTGTCGATGGAGACGGTGACGCCGGCGGCGGCCAGCTCACGGACGACCGGGAGGGCCCTGCGCAGCTCCTCCTCGACGCTCGGGCGCTGCGCGCCGGGCCTGGTGGACTCGCCTCCGACGTCGACCAGGTCAGCCCCTTGTGCGGCCAGCCGCAGTCCCTGGGTCACGGCATCACCGGGCTCGAACCAGCGGCCTCCGTCGGAAAAGGAGTCGGGCGTGACGTTGACGACCCCCATGACCAGGCAACGCTCCGGCGTCGGCAGGCCCGAGACGTACGCCGCCGGCCGACCGGGTCCGGACGTGGCCGTCACTCGTGTCAGCGTACGCGCGCGACAGCCATGATCGACTGGGCGCAGTTGTCGCGACACGCCCGGGCGCGCCGTGACAGGTGTGTCCAGTCTGCGGGAAGACTCAGAACTCCATCGGCCAAGGGGTTTCTGGAGGCTCGATCGTCCAGCGGTCCATTTGGCGGTCACGTGTGACCGCCCGCCGGAATCCGTCGCGCAACCGCGCTATCGTCTGCCGTCGGCGGTACATCAGGTCGATCGACGTCGCACGCACGACCGTCAGCCCGTGCGCCTCCAGCCGCTCTTCACGGGCGTTGTCGTCAGTGTGCCGCCGCAGCGCCCGGTGATCAGCGCCGTCGTATTCACCGACGAGGCCTGTCTCCACGTCCAGCAAGTCGGGAATACCGAGCATGAGACCGGCCGGGTTGTAGACAGGCACGTTGACCTCTGGTCGTGCGATTCCGGCCTCGACCACCCAGAGCACGCGAAACCGACTCTCGGGGCAGGACCGCGCACGTGCATCGGCCAGCGGGATCGCCCGGCGAGCGATCGGGACCCCTTTCCAAGCCCGATGCTCGGCGACGTACTCGTCGAGCGAGTCCACATCGGCAATCTCGGCCCGGAGCACGGCGTCGATGGCAACGACGGCGTCTTCGAGGCCGGAACAGCGCATCTCGTCGAAACAGCTCCGCACTGGTGATGTCATGACCACTCCATCGAGCTCGACGAGATCCGCGTCGGCCAGCGGCGCGCGGATCGTGGCGATACCGCGGCGCCGGACACGCCGCTCGTACGGCAGCGCCATGAGCACAGGCAGCACCGAACCGTCCCAGCGCCTACCGTCCAGATCCGTCGCACCCTGCGAGTACGCCGCTGCCCATCCGCTGAGCGCGCCACCGTCTGGGAGGACGCTCGCCGCCTCGGCGATCCGCTGCTCGGGACTCATCTCGTCCGTGGCAGACCAGGCATAGCGACCGTGGTAGGCCCGCCGCCACAGCGCGCCCGTCAGTTCGCGGACGCTTACCTGCGCCGCCCGCAGGGACGACCGGGAGTGCGCTCCACGAACGAGCGGGTCGGGCAACGACGACATCCTGGCGAGGCTGTCGGGGCCAGCGCAGCCAAGGCCAGGTTCCCACGCGCACATGTGCACAGCACGGCGTTGGACACCCCACCTGTGGACGCGTTCCGACCCGCGCAGACTGGTCAAGGAGACCGCGGTCCCGTGACCACGGGCGGCTACCGGTTCATCGGCCCAAGATCAGGCTCATGGCCTCGGCCCGCGTGGCGGGGTTGCGCAGCTGCCCGCGCACGGCACTGGTCAGCGTCTTCGCGCCCGGCTTGCGCACACCGCGCATGGTCATGCACAGGTGCTCGGCCTCCACCACCACGATGACACCCGCTGGCTGGAGCAGGAGGCACAGCGAGTCGGCCACCTGGGTGGTGAGCCGCTCCTGCACCTGCGGCCGCTTGGCGAACACGTCGACCAGGCGGGCCAGCTTCGACAACCCGGTGATCCGCCCGTTGGCGCCCGGGATGTAACCGATGTGCGCGAAACCATAGAACGGGACGAGATGATGCTCGCAGGTCGACGCCACCTCGATGTCCTTGACCATGACCATCTCGTCGTGCCCGGCCTCGAACGTCGTCGTCAGCACCTCCGCCGGGTCCTGGCGCAGGCCGCGGAACATCTCCTCGTACGCACGCGCGAAGCGCACCGGCGTGTCCCGCAACCCCTCCCGTGACGGATCCTCGCCGATGGCGACGAGGAGCTCCCGAACGGCGGCCTCGACCCGCGCGTGGTCGAAGGGCTGCGTGGCCGTACGGGCGAGATCGGGCTCTGCTACCACCGCGGGCTAGCTCCTGTCGGTGCGCTCGGTGCGCTCGGCGCGCTCGACGCCCTGCGACACCGGCTCCTCCACCGGCACGTGCGGCCGGACGTCGCCGTTGGGAGACACCGCCTCGATGGCCTTGACCGGCGCGTCGACCGGCCCCCGCTCGGACGGCTTTCGGGTGGCCGAGCCGGTCCAGGCCGGCCGGCGGTCCCGCTTGCGCACCGGCGCGAAGACCTCGGCGACCTCTTCCTTGTTCAGCGTCTCGCGCTCGAGCAGCGCGACCACGAGGCTGTCGAGGATGTCGCGGTTCTCGACCAGGATGTCGAACGCCTCCTGGTGCGCAGTCTCGATCAGGCGCCGCACCTCTTCGTCGACCTGGCCGGCGACCTCCTCGGAGTAGTCGCGCTCGTGGCCCATGTCGCGGCCGAGGAAGGGCTCGGCCCGGTCGGTGCCGAACTTGACCGCACCCAGGCGCTCGGTCATGCCGTACTGGGTGACCATGCGGCGAGCCAGCGTGGTGGCCTTGTCGATGTCGTTGGCCGCACCGGTGGTCGGGTCGTGGAAGACGAGCTCTTCGGCGGCGCGTCCGCCCCTCATGTAGGCGAGCTGGTCGAGGATCTCGTTGCGCGTCGTGGAGTACTTGTCCTCGTCGGGGAGGACCATCGTGTACCCGAGGGCGCCGCCTCGCGGCAGGATCGTCACCTTGTGCACCGGGTCGGTGTGGTGCAGTGCCGCGGCCACCAGGGCGTGTCCGCCCTCGTGGTAGGCCGTGATCTTCTTTTCCTTGTCGTTCATCAGCCGCGACCGCTTCTGCGGCCCGGCGACCACGCGGTCGATGGCCTCGTCCATGGCACGGGCGCCGACGACCTTGCCGTTGGTCCGTGCGGTGAGCAATGCGGCCTCGTTGAGGACGTTGGCCAGATCGGCACCGGTGAAACCGGGCGTGCGCCGTGCGACGGCGAGCAGGTCGACGTCGTCGCCGATCGGCTTGCCACGGGCATGCACCTGGAGGATCTTGTGGCGGCCCTCGAGGTCGGGCGGTTCGACCGCGATCTGGCGGTCGAAGCGGCCCGGGCGGAGCAGCGCCGGGTCGAGGATGTCGGGCCGGTTGGTGGCCGCGATCAGGATGACGTTGGTCTTGACGTCGAAGCCGTCCATCTCGACGAGGAGCTGGTTCAGCGTCTGCTCGCGCTCGTCGTGGCCGCCGCCGAGTCCCGCGCCGCGGTGCCGCCCGACGGCGTCGATCTCGTCGACGAAGACGATCGCCGGCGCGTTCTCCTTGGCCTCCTTGAACAAGTCACGTACGCGGGACGCGCCGACGCCCACGAACATCTCCACGAAGTCGGAACCCGAGATCGTATAGAACGGCACGCCCGCCTCGCCCGCGACAGCGCGCGCCAGCAGCGTCTTGCCGGTGCCGGGTGCGCCGTAGAGCAGCACACCCTTGGGGATCTTGGCTCCGACGGCCTGGAACTTGGCCGGCTCCTGCAGGAACTCCTTGATCTCCTCCAGCTCCTCGATCGCCTCGTCGCAGCCGGCCACGTCGGCGAAGGTCGTCTTCGGCGTGTCCTTGCTCTGCAGCTTTGCCCGAGACTTGCCGAAGTTCATGACCCTGCTGCCGCCACCCTGCATCTGGGTCATGAAGAACCAGATGAGCCCGGCGAGCAGGATGAACGGCAGCAGCGCCCCCAGCAGGCTCCACAGCACGCTGGCCTGCGGCACCTCGACGTCGTAGCCCTCGGTGAGGGTGCCGGCGTCCTGCTGCTCCTGCAGGTCGTGCTGTAGCTCGATGCCCTGGCCCTCGACGTACTGCGCACTGATCCGGTCGTCGTTCTTCAGCGTGAGCTGGATCTCCTGGGTCTCACCACCGATGATCTTCGCGGACTTCACGTTCCCGGAGTCGATCTCGGAGACCACCTGGGCGGTGTCGACACGCTCGAACCCGCCGCCGGAGTCGAGCATCCGGGTGAGCACGATCGCGGCGAACACGAAGATGAGGACCCAGAACAGCGGGCCTCGAAGAAGTCGCTTTGCGTCCATGATGGGGAGCCGGTCGGCCCCGTTCCTCCTGCCTGTCGGAACACCCGGTGAAAGGGGTGTCCGGCGGCCGGCCCGCCGGAGATGTCGGTCATCCGACGGTACACCGGGCCAGCCCGGCGCGCCCCACGCGCACCAGAAGCTGACAAATGGGCAACGTCGCAGGTGGGCCCGGTGTTCCCGGCCGCAGGTCAGGTGTACACGTGCGGCGCGAGCGTGGCGACGACACGCAGGTTGCGGTAACGCTCCCGGTAGTCGAGGCCGTAACCCACCACGAACTCGTTGGGGATGTCGAAGCCGACGTATCGCACCTCGACGGCGGTCTTCGCAGCCTCCGGCTTGCGCAGAAGGGTGCAGATCTCGACCGACGCGGGGCTTCGTGAGCGCAGGTTGGACACCAGCCAAGAGAGGGTCAGTCCGGTGTCGATGATGTCCTCGACGACCAGGACGTGCCGACCGGTGAGGTCGGTGTCGAGGTCCTTGAGGATACGAACGACCCCGCTGGACTTGGTACCCGAGCCGTACGACGAGACCGCCATCCAGTCGGTTTCGACGTGGCGGCTCAGGGCTCTCGACAAGTCTGCCATGACCATGACGGCACCCTTGAGCACTCCGACCAGGAGCAGGTCGCGGCCCTCGTAGTCGCGCTGGATGTCCGCCGCCATCTCGGTGACCCGGCGCTGGATGTCGGACTCGGACAGGAGGACCTTGTCGAGATCGGCACGCATGTGCTCGGCGTCCACGCCCGCAGCCTGCCACACGCCGCCCGGCGTCACCGGGCCTCGATGCGCAGAGTGCCACCGGAGCGGCTGGCCCGCAGCTTGCCCGGAAGGTCGACGCCCTTCTGACCTCTCCAGCGGGTCACCAGGGCGTCCACTGCGGCGACGTGCGCCGCCGTCAGGTCCGATGGCGGACTTCCAGCGGCGATCGCCGCGGCGCGCAGGACTCGTCGGCGGACGGCAACGGGATGGGCCGCCAGCCGGCCCGTGTCGAAGCACCCTTCCCGACCTGCTACGTGATCGTTGAACCGTTGCTGGGCCGTTGCCCCCCGCAACGGTTCAACGATCACACATTCGGCCAGGGCGCGCTCGGCCCATTCGTCCAAGGCGTCGGCGTCGTTGCGCAGCAGGCCCGCCGTCCGCGCCAGGGCGACCCCGACACCGGGTCCGAGCTCGGCCTCGAGGACGGGCAGCACGCGGTCACGCGTTCGCGACCGCGCGTACGCAGGATCCACGTTGTGCGGGTCGTCCCACGGGGTCAACCCCTCCGGGACCGCCGCCCGGACGGTCGCGCGCGGCAGGTCCAGCAACGGCCGCCGGTACACCCCGGCGACGGGTGACATACCGGCCAGTGACCGCGCGCCGGATCCCCGGGCGAGCCCGAGCAGGACGGTCTCGGCCTGGTCGTCGCGGGTGTGCCCGAGCAGGACTGCCACGGCTCCGTGCCGCTCCGCGCAAGCTCGGAGTGCTGCATAGCGGACCCGCCGCGCGTTTCCCTCGGGCCCCTCGGTCCCACTCACCCGGACGTGTACGACCTCGACCGGGTCGAACCCCATCT
>JBOGDU010000143.1:0-1972 GCA_050743145.1 Jiangellaceae bacterium
CGGACGTCCCGGTGTGGCTCGGCGAGCTGTCCTGCCGGATGCTCGGGGCACCGGTGGCCGCGTTCGACGAAGCCGGCGGGGAGGTGGTCGACGAGGTCGGCGAACTCGTCATCACCGGACCCATGCCCTCGATGCCGATCCGGTTCTGGAACGACCCAGACGGCGTCAGGCTGCGTGAGGCGTACTTCGATCACTTCCCAGGGGTGTGGCGGCACGGCGACTGGATCCGGGTCACGAATAGGGGGTCTGCGGTGATCTACGGGCGTAGCGACTCGACGCTCAACCGTGGCGGCATCCGGATGGGGACCTCGGAGTTCTACCGCGTGGCCGAGGGCTTCCCGCAGGTCGAGGACTCGCTGGTCATCGACACGTCCGGGGCCGGGGTCGGCGACGGGCAGCTGCTGTGCTTCCTGGTGCTCGCACCCGGCGTAGAGCTCGGGGATGTCGAGCCGTCGCTCAGGAAGGCCCTGCGCAGCCAGCTGTCCCCCCGGCACGTGCCGGACCGGTTCGTGGTGATCCCCGAGGTGCCGCGCACACTCAACGGCAAGAAGTGCGAGGTGCCGGTGAAGAAGATCCTCACCGGCACGCCGCCCGAGCAGGCCGTCAGCCGCGACGCACTCCGCAATCCCAAGGCTCTGGAGTGGCTCATGTCGAGCGCGGCGGCTCTGTAGTCGACACTGCGGTAGTGCGACGGAGGATGGCTCCGCCGGCTTCGAGGCTCAGGTTCTCCGCCGAGTACTCCGGGTAGGCCGCCAGCCAGTCGGCAACGATCTCGCGCTCGTCCTCGCGCACGAGGTCGTCCACCACGATGACCGCGCGCCGCGACAAACGGTCCGCAAGCAGGGGAAGCGCCGGAAACTGTGCCCTCTCAGCGGTGTCCGCCGGTGGCCCGTCCACGAAGAGCAGGTCCACCTCGTCGAGGTCCTTCCAGGCGCGGGCGCCGTACCAGCGCCATTCGGTCTCGCCGAGTACGAACGTCTCGAGCGGCGCTTCGCGGACATCCGCCACGTCGGCCAAGTCGTGGTCACGGAGATACTGACGGGTCTGTTCCGCGTACTGCCTCTCGTGCTCGAGGGCGACCACCCGACCGTCGATGCCGTAATGGCGCAGGGCACGTGCGAACCACAGGGTCGACGTCCCACTGCCGCATTCGACGACCAGACTGGGCCTGACCTGCCGGACCAGATCGACGAGGAGAAGGATCAGATCGGGCGACGCCGGATAGCCCCGCGTCGCCGGCATCGGGCGGTCGAAGGGCATCATCGCGTTGAGATTGGTCAACGCCTCGATCTGACCGAACAGGTGCCGGTCGCTCGCCTGGATCGACTTGCTCAGGGTCGAGACGACCCGGTTGCTCTCCACCCGGATGTCAGTGCCGAGATCAACCCGATTCCGTCCGGCCGCATCACCGATCTCCCCCTGCAGCGACAACCGGGCGGCCGTTGCGGCCCGCTCCGACGCGGTGGTCGCACTGTAGAGCCGGGCGAGGCGGGTGTTGGCCGTGCGGATTCCGACGATGGCGTAGACGAGCCCGAGTAGCACGAAACCCTGGAGGAACACGACCACGGCAACGGCCGGCGAGGGCTGCCTCCATACGACGAAGGCTCCGGCCAGGATCGTCCAGCCGACCAGACCCACTGCCAGGATGCGGCTCACGACTCCTCCTGTGGGCGTCGCCGGCCCCCGCCATGTCCCCGGCTCGGCAGCCACGGCCGGGCCCATTCAGGCCACGCGATTGGCCTTGCCGTACCGTCGGGGACCCGGCGGTCACCGGCGGCCAGGCCAGCGTAGTGGCACGACGTCGCGTCCCGCATCAGCCCTGTTCGATCGCTGTTCACTTGCCGGGAGGGTGGCGCGCCTGCGGCGGTTGCTACTGCCGTGGGGGCGACGATCGTGCTGTACGACGGCAGCCCGGCCCACCCCGAGCTCTCCACACTCTGGCAGCTGGCCGCGGACGAGCGGGTCACGTACT
>JBOGDU010000144.1:0-2824 GCA_050743145.1 Jiangellaceae bacterium
ACGACCTGGCCGCACACGTCGAGGGCGAAGTCGAGCTCCGTGCCGGTGTACGACTCGGGCGAGTACTCCCAGTAGATCTCGGTGTCCGGTGTCATCGTCCCGGCGTACTTCTGTGCCACGCGGGCCGCGCTGGTAGCGATATCCGCTATGCCGTCCCGGTCGAGCCCGAACACGACGCGCCGCTGCAGGATCGACGTGGAGTTGTAGAAGTGCAGGATCGCCGAGCGGGCACCGCGCAGCGACTCGAAGGTGCGCTCGATCAGCGGTTCCCGGCACTGAGTCAGCACCTGGATGACGACGTCGTCCGGGATCTGATCGCCCTCGATGAGCTGGCGGACGAAGTCGAAGTCGGTCTGACTCGCCGACGGGAACCCGACCTCGATCTGTTTGTAGCCCATGGCGACGAGCAGGTCGAACATCCGCTTCTTGCGTTCGGGGCTCATCGGATCGATCAACGCCTGGTTGCCGTCGCGCAGGTCGACTGCGCACCATTGGGGCGCGGATTCGACCCGGCGGGTGGGCCAGGTGCGGTCGGGAAGATCGACCACGATCTGCTGGTGGAAGGGCCGGTAGCGGTGCAGCGGCATGTCGGACGGCTTCTGCGACGGCGGCCAGCTGACCCTCTGACCTGTTAGTACGTGCTTGCTCATCTGATGCGGCTCCTCGCCGGGTCACGTGGCGCGACCGGCAGCGCAGACCACCGCGGCGAGGGCGCCGGTCTAGCTGGCCCCGCCGCGGCGAAGAAGGAGGAGCTCCACATGCCGCATGGGGCGAGAGCTTAGGCGATCACTCGCCGGAACACCTGACCGGTTCTCACCATGCGAGACCGTCCCGGGCGACCCGCGGTCACGGCACCGGGAACTTCCCCGTGTCGACCTGGACGACGAACGGGGCCGGGAGTGTGACCGTCTGGCCGAACGCCACCCGTTCTGCGTTGGCGTACTCGCCGTCGGCCGGAGTGGCGAACAGGGTGGCCGCGGGACCATCGGCATCCCACGGGTCGATGAGCAGGTAGAGAGGAACACGACCGTGCGCGTAGGCCCACCTCTTTGCCGTGCGGTCGTGCCGGGCGTTGCTTTTCGAGGTCACCTCGACGACGAGCAAGGCGGCCGCGGCGGGCACGGAGTAGGTCGCACCCTCGAGCGCCTGTCGTGGAATGACCACGAGATCGGGCTCATACAACCTGCGTAAGTGTGGGAAGGAGAGCCCGAGCCGCTGGTAGACGGCGACGGAGGGCAGAACCGCGGCGTGCAGTCGCGTCTGCACGGCCTCGACCACGGACGTGTGCTGCACCGTCGGTGGCGGCGTCACCGTGATGCCCTCCTCGGTGATCTCGGCGTGCCAACCCTCGGGCACGTCGAGCTCGCGCCAGGCCGCGTAGAGCGAGTCCCAGCTCCAGTCCTGTTCGACGGTGGCCATGCGCACCCCTCAAACCTAGTCCGCAGCCGATGGGCCGACGATGTCCCAGACAGAGGCTGTGGACAACTAGAAACCGAGCTTGCGGAGCTGCTTGGGGTCGCGCTGCCAGTCCTTGGCGACCTTGACGTGCAGGTCGAGGAAGACCTGCGTGCCGAGCAAACGCTCGATCTGGCCACGCGCCCTGGTCCCTACGTCCCGCAGACGCGCGCCGCCGCGCCCGATGACGATGGACTTCTGGCTCTCCCGCTCGACGTAGACGTTGATGTGGACGTCGAGCAGCGGGCGGTCGGCCGGTCGGTCCTCGCGCGGCACCATCTCCTCCACCGCCACGGCGATGGAGTGGGGCAACTCGTTCTGAACGCCCTCCAGCACAGCCTCGCGGACCAGCTCCGCGACGAGAGTCTCCTCAGGCTCGTCGGTGAGTTCCCCCGACGGGTACAGGGTCGGCCCCTCCGGCATCTGGGCGAGCAGCAGATCGGCGAGGAGGTCCAGCTGGTCACCCCGGGCGGCCGAGACCGGTACGATCTCCGCCCAGTCGGCGTTGACGTCCGCGGCCAAGCCGGCGACAGCGGACAGCTGGACTGCGAGCTGATCGGACCCCACCAGATCGGATTTCGTGACCACCGCGACCTTCGGCGTGCGGCCGATCTTGGCGATCTCGGTCGCGATGAACCGGTCACCCGGCCCGACCTCTTGATCGGCGGGTACGCAGAAGCCGATCACATCGACCTCTGCCCACGTCGTCCGGACGACGTCGTTGAGCCGCTGGCCAAGCAGGGTGCGCGGGCGGTGCAGCCCCGGCGTGTCGACGAGTACGAGCTGGCCGTCGTCGCGGTGCACGATGCCCCTGATTGCGTGCCGGGTGGTTTGGGGCTTGCTGGAGGTGATCGCCACCTTCTCGCCGACGAGTGCGTTCGTCAGCGTGGACTTCCCCGCATTGGGGCGGCCGACGAAGCATGCGAAGCCAGACCGGAAAGCGGTACCGTCCGTCGGCACCGGCTATGCCCTCTCGCCGATCACCGCGGCGTCATAGGCACCGATGGTCTCCACATGATCAGACTAGCCCTCGACGAGGGTGTGTCCTTGCAACGCGTGCCTGGTGGCCGGATGCGACTACGCACCCCGACCAACCACAACCAAGAGGCCGCCGGTCGATCGGCTCAGCGACGGACGCGGTAGCGGATGTGTGTGGCCTCGTGACTGGGCACGAATATCGGGCGGCCGCGACTATCACCGCCCCAGTGATCGACCTGCTCCACGGTACGCCGACCCGCCAGCACCGCACCGGTCGCGTCCAGCTCGTCGAACAACTCCCCGGTCGGCCCGGACGGCCGGGAGAAGTCCCCGTACCACTCGTGCAGCCGGTCGAAGCCGTCGCCGCCGGGGTTGCCCGGCTCGTCGTTCG
>JBOGDU010000145.1:0-3094 GCA_050743145.1 Jiangellaceae bacterium
TGGAACCTGTCCGCCCGCGGCACCACCCAAGACGGCGCCGCCATCATGTCCGTGCTCAACGCCCTCACCGACGCCATCTTCACCGCCGCCCGCCGCCAAGGCCGACACGAACCGGTCGAGGCCTACACCTTCGACGCCCTCATCGCCATGGCCGCCCACGCCGCCGCACCCGACCAGCCCGCCGCACCGGCCAACCGCGGCGCCGCGCCCGTGACGGACCCGCCCGACGGCGGTGACCAGCAGACCGACCCCTCCGGCCCGCCGGCCGGTGACTCTCCGCCGCCGGAGCCAGGCGGCGCCGTGACGCCGGTAGGCGGGGATCCGGGGATCTTCCGCAACACCGGCAGGGCGGTGTGCCCGGTGCCGCCGCGGCGCTGGTCCAACCCCCGCTACCTGGCGTTGCTGCGCATCGACGCAGCCGCACTACGCCGCGGCCGGGCTGAGGGCGGCGAACTGTGCGAGATCGCCGGCATCGGACCCATCCCCGTCACCGTCGCCCGCGACCTGCTCGGGCAGGCGATCGTCAAACTCGTCATCACCCGCGGCGTGGACGTAGCCAACATCACCCACCTCGGCCGCGGCCCCACCACCGCGCAGAAGATCGCACTCATGTGGACCAACCCCACCTGCGCGGTCGAAGGCTGCCCCCGCCGGCGGATCGAATACGACCACCGCACACCCTGGTCGCAGACCCGACACACCCGCCTGGACGAACTCGACGGGCTGTGCGAGTACCACCACGACCTCAAGACCCGACTCGGCTGGGCCCTCGTCCCCGGCAAGGGCAAACGAGCATTCGTCCCACCCGACGACCCCCGACACCCCCGACACCACACCGTGCCAGCAGGACCAGCGGCTCTCGACAACACCGTCTCCGGTAGGAGATACACGCGGCCACCGACAGCGCGACAACGCACATCCCGGCGACCACGACCGCCGACACTCATTCCGGACGATCCGTGACCGCCGTCAGAACGACAGTCGACTGGTACGACATCCGTGCCGCGATACGTCGACTACGACGCGCGAGTCCCACCGTCACATGACGGCTCCTCCCGGCCGCCGTGGGGTTATTCGGTGAGGACTGCGACCTCTTCGGCGCTGAGCCGTCCGCGACTTTCGTCCGGACGAGCGGGTCCCCAGCGATCCGCCAGGCGGGCACGCTCCCCGCGCGGTGGTCCGTCGACCGGCGTCGGTTCGGGCGCCTCACCGGGCGGATTCACTGGGCGGCGCAGGTGCCAGTCGGTGACGGCCTGGTAGGCGGCGGCGACGCCGAGCAGGCGCTCCTCGGCAAAGGGAGCGCCACCCAGGATCGTCCCGATCGGGACACTCCCGGAGAAGCCGATGGGCAGCGCAAGCTCGGGAAGGCCGATGATGTCGAACGGCACCGGATTGGTCTGCACGACCACGTCGCACTGCTCGAACAGGTCGTCGAGGACCCGCTCGAGCAGCAGCAGTTTCGCGCGCTGCCCGGTGACGTACTCGTCTGCGCCGAGTACCACACCCTGCAGCCAACTCGTCACCGAGACGCCGAACTGCTTGAGATCCTCGCGCAGGAACGGATTGAACGGTTCGCTGCGTTCAGGCAGGCGGACGTTGTTGAAGTCGTTGCCGGTCAGCAGGTTCCATTCGTCGGGGAGCGTGACGTCCACGACGGTCGCACCGTCGATCGCGGACATCGTGTCGAGGAAAGCGCGCCTCGCCGCAGCGGTGGCCGAAGTCCCGCTCGTGTATCCCGGGATCACCCCGATTCGGGTCGGCCAGCGCAGCCGTCCCGCGACTCCGCCCGCGACCGGCGTGGCCGCGGCGATCAGGTTGGGCACCGGCGGGAGGCCCTGGCTGCGCGGATCGTTGGGATCCTCGCCGGCCATCGCCGAGAGCATGATCGCGGCGTCCAGCGCGTCCCGTGCCAAAGGCCCTGGATGATCCCTCGAGTACGTCAGCGGAACGATCCCGTACAGCGACGCGCGTCCCATGGTCGGTTTCAGGCCAGTCAGGTTCTGCGCATTCGACGGCGCCGTGATCGAGCCGCCCGTCTGCGTCCCGATACCGGATGTCGCCATCCGCCCCGCCACCGCCGTCGCGGTGCCCGTTGACGAACCCCCTGGGTTGACCGACGGGTTCGTCGGCGTCCAAGCGTTCACGGTGGTGACGATCCCGTCGGGCGTCGTGGCCCGGGTCGTGGCCAGCGGACCCATCTGGGTCTTGCCGAGCACGATGGCACCGGCACTCTCGAGTTTGGCTACCGTCGTCGCGTCGAACGGGGGCACGAAGTCGGCAAAGATGAACGAGTTCGCCGTCGTCGTGACCCCTGCGGTGTAGTAGTTGTCCTTGATGGCCAGCGGGATTCCGTGCAGCGGGCCGCGCGCCGGCGCCGACCCAAGAGACCGGGCGAGCGCGAGCGCCTCCTCGGCCAGAACCAGGTTGAACGCCTGGTACTGGTCGTCGAATGCTGCAATCCGATCCAGGTAGGCCTCGACCAGCAGTTCGGGACGGAGGCGATGAGCCCGGATGAGCGTGGCCGCCTCCGCAATGGTCAGTTCGGTGATGTCCGCAAGCGCCTCGGGGCGCGGTGTGGCATAGCCCCCCGATGACGTCGTGCCGTCCTGCGTACGAATCGTCCCTGCGGCCGAGATTGCCGGCAGGGCCACCGTGCCGGCCGTCGTGGCCGCAGCCAGCACTGCGGCCCGGGCCAGGAACGATCGGCGGTCGACCAGTGCATCCAGTGGCATGTCGCCCGTCATGACTGTCTCCACGCCGTGCTGATCGACGGGTAGAGCATCGGCGCCCGCTGCTGAGAGAGCTCGTCGGCGATCGCGGGATCGGTGCCGTCCGGTGCCGGCAGCTGATACGCGCTCAGATCCGCAACGGTCCCTCGGATGAACGATCGCAACGAAGCAAGTACCGAGTCTTGCCCGGGTGATCCGGTGACGGGATCACGGACCGTACCGGGCGGGAGCTGATCAAGGTCGACACCCACGGAGGCAAGGCGGGCCCGGATCAACATATTGAGTTCTTCGTCAGTCGGTGGTGTCGCCGCCATGGCCACTCCTCGAGTCGTCTGACGCTCTGAAACTGATGATGCTACCGATCA
>JBOGDU010000146.1:0-6904 GCA_050743145.1 Jiangellaceae bacterium
CGGTCGATGACCTGGGTGAAGCTCACCTTCTCGCTGGCCAGCGTCAGCGCCGTCACGACGCCGAGATGTACGAGCCGCGCCGCACGGCCCTCCCTCGCGACCAGCGCCAGGCCGAGGGCCGCTCCGAGGGCGTTTGCGCCGGCGTCGCCCAGCATCGTGCGCTCCGCGAGGTCGTCGTGGAGCACGGCGGCTCCGGCGCCGAGCGCCGCTGCGGCAACCCCGCCGGCCGGCGCGGTGAGAGCGACCGGAGCGTGCAGGGAGGCGGCCTTGAGCGCCCGGCCCGGCCGCAGGTCGAGCAGGTTGAGCAGGTTGGCGTGGCCGGCGACGGCAGCACCCCCGACCAGGGCGTCGAGGGGGTTGTCGCTGACCGCGGCAGCGCCCGCGAGCCCTGCGACGCCGATCACGGCGACCTTCACTGCGCCGCTGGTGACCTCTCCGCGACGCAACGCCGACAGGTGACCGCGCAGCCCCTTGCTGGTCGACGAGCCGGCCAGGTCGTCGTACAGCCCTACTGCCCCGACGGTGCCGGCGACCAGCGCACCCGCGGCCCGTACCGGCCGGGGGGTTCCGGGTGCCAGAGCGGTTCCGACGGCGGCCCCGAGGGTCACGGCCGGCCCTGCCGCCAGCGTGACCGCACGCCCTCGATGGTTGGTCCGCTCCCACCGCTGAACGTCACCCGGTGGGTCGTCGCCGAGCCGCCGTAGCGCGACCCACGCGACCCCTGCGCCGAGCGCACCCGCGGCCAGGGCGTTCGCCCAGCGCCACCCGTGGCTCACGGAGAGCCCTCCCCCTCGCCCGTCGGCTGGTCGGTCGGTTCGGCGGGCGAGGCGAGCACGTCGGGCGGAAGGGGGCCGTCGGTCGTGCCGACCTTGCCGTAGCTGCCGGCCCCGCCCTGCTCCTGTTCGACGGCCGCGAGCACCACGGTGACCCGACCCGATGGCAGGTCGATCGAGTCGACGGTCGACACCGCCTCGGAGACGTCGGTGTCGGTGCGGATCGCGATGAGCAGGCCATCGTCACCGGACGAGGGCGGGCCGCCGCCGACAACGGCCCCGGCTCCCGCGGCGTCCAGTTGCGTCACCAGCCCGCGCAGAATGCCGTTCCTCCGGTCGACGTCGTCCTCCGGTGGCGGCCCGGCGACCACGACGGCCAGTGTTGCCTCGGCCAGGGGATCGCTGTCCGAGGTCGGCTCGATCGCGACCAGCCCGAGCTCCTCTGCGCCGAAACCGGCCGTGACGGCCTCGTCGACCGTGCCTTCCTCGCCCGTGGGCGCCAGCAGTGCGCCGGCCAGGACGGCGGCCGCACGGTCGTAACCGTCGGTGTCCTCGGGCAACGTTGTGCCGGAGCTGACCAGCTGCACGGCCAGTTCGTCGAGCACCGCCTCGGACTCGGCGTCGGTCCAGGCCGGCTGGATCGCTGCGGTCGCCTCGATGGTGGCGCCGGCGGCCTCGAGGGTGTCGCGCACGGCGGTCACCATGGCGTCGTCGGCATCCGGCATCGTGACCAGCAGGACGCCGCGGTCGCTGAGCTGGCCGCCGACCAGCTGCGGCGTGACGGTCTGGATGAAACTCTCCTGGTATTCCGTGTTGGCCTCCAGCGCCACCACTTGATCGCGCAGCTGCTGGTTCTGCTCCCGCAGGTCGGCGATCTGGTCGGCCAACGTTTCGTCCACCTGTTCGTCCAGCGGGCCGGCGCCCAGCACGATCCCGGTGGCGAGGGCGAAGAAGATCGCGATGATGGAGACCAGGTGGTAACGGAAGTCGATCACGTCAGAACAGCCCTTGCAGCCAGAAGACGAAGCGGTCCCACCAGGAGCCGAGGACGTCGAGGTACGCCTGGCCGGTCGGCGTGGCGATGATCGCCACGAGCACCGCGAGTACCCCGGCGACCAGCAGGACCACGAGTGTCCAGGCGGGGATCCGGCTCCGGTAGAGCCGGCTGACGCCTTTGGCGTCGATGAGCTTGCTGCCGACCCGCAGGCGGGTGAGGAAGGTGCTGGCCATGCCGGCACGGCCCTTGTCCATGAACTCGACGAGCGTCGCGTGTGTGCCGACGGCCACGATGAGGCTGGCGCCCTTGTCGTCGGCCAGCAGCATGGCGACGTCCTCACTGGTGCCTGCAGCTGGGAACGGCACACCACGCAGGCCGAGCCGCTCGAGGCGCTCGAGACCGGGGGCGCGGCCGTCCCGGTAAGCGTGCACCACCAGTTCGGCTCCACTGCGCAAGGAGGCGTCCGAGACCGAGTCCATGTCGCCGACGATCAGGTCGGGCCTGAGTCCGGCCTCGGCAAGTGCGTCCGCCCCTCCGTCCACGCCGACGAGCACCGGGCGGTACTCGCGGATGTAGGGGCCGAGCATCGCGAGGTCCTCCTTGTAGTCGTACCCGCGGACGACGATGAGGACGTGCCGGTCCCGCATGCGCGTGTCGATGTCCGGTACACCGACACCGTCGAGCAGCAGTTCGCGTTCGCGCTTGAGGTACTCCATGGTGTTGGCGGCGAACGCCTCCAGCTGCGCCGACAAGCCCTGGCGCGCGGCCTCCATCAGCCCGGCGACGGTGTGATGGGTCTGTAGCTGTCCTTCGGCCACCACGACGCTGTCGGTCGGCGTGTCGCGGTAGACGACGTTGCCGTCGATGCGCAACCGCTCGCCCTCGTGCACATCGGCAAGCACGTCCGAGCCCACGGCGTCGAGCAATGGGATGCCCGCTTGGATCAGGATCTCCGGACCCAGGTTGGGATAACGCCCGCTGACCGAAGGCCGGACGTTGACGACGGCACCGGCTCCGCACGCGACCAGGGCCTCGGCACTGACCCGGTCGAGATCCACGTGGTCGATGACCGCGATCTCACCGGGGCGCAGGCGTCTGGTGAGATCCTTGGTGCGGCGGTCGACGCGCACGACACCACTGACGCCCGGCAGGTCGGCGGACCTGCTACGGCGCAGTGCGGGGATCCTCACTGGCGGCATCCTGCCATGTCCGGGTGTCGGTGTCCGGGAGTGTGCTCCGCGGTCATGAGCCGCAGTCTCGGCGCAGCGGTCAGCGGGCGCCGGCCTTGCTCGACGCCGCGGTTGCCAGCAGCTCCTCGGCGTGGGCACGGGCCGTGGCCGACCCTTCCAGGCCGGCGAGCATCCGCGACAGTTCCTGGACCCGCCCGGCGCCGTCCAGGGCGACGACTCCACTGCTGGTGACCCGGCCGTCCTCGGTCTTCACGACCTGGAGGTGCTGGTCGGCGAACGCCGCCACCTGTGGCAGGTGGGTGACCACCAGCACCTGGGCGTTCCGGGCCAACCGGGCCAACCGCCGGCCGACCTCGACGGCCGCCTTCCCCCCGACCCCGGCGTCGACCTCGTCGAAGACGAACGTGGGCACCGGGTCGGCGCCGGCGAAGACCACCTCGACGGCGAGCATGAGACGGGACAGCTCGCCTCCGGACGCACTGCGGTCGAGCGGACGCGGAGTCGCGCCCGCGTGGGCGGCGAAGAGGATCTCGACCTCGTCGATCCCCGCCGGTCCGAACACGACGGTCTGACCGCCGACGACCAGACCGCCGGGGTCGGTGCGGCGGCGCACCTCTACCACGAGCCGGGCGTTCGGCATCGCCAGCGCGACGAGCTCGTCGCCGACCGCCTCGGCGAAGTGCTGGGCTGCCTCGGCGCGGGTCTCGGAGACGCGGGCCGCGAGGTCGGCCAGCTCGGCCCGCAGCGCCTCTCGCTCGGCGCGGAGACTCGCGACCCGCTCGTCGTCGCCGTCGAGACGGAGGAGCCTTCGCGACGCCTGGTCCGCCCAGACGAGCACGGCGTCGACGTCGTCGCCGTACGTGCGGGTGAGCGTCGCGAGCGCAGCCCGGCGGTCCTGGACGGCCGCGAGCCGTGCGGGGTCGGTGTCGACGTCGGCCGCGTAGGAGGCGAGGTCGGCAGCGACGTCCGCGAGCAGGTAGGAAGCCTCGGCCAGCCGGGTGGCCAGGCCGGCGAGTGCCGGATCGTGGTCCTGCTGGGGCTCGAGCGACCGCCGGGCCGCCGCGACCAGGCCCAAGGCGTCGGCAACGTCGACGGCCGTGTCGTCGGCGGTGAGGCACGCGTGGGCCGCGACCGCGGCCTCGCGCAGCCCGTCGGAATGGGCCAGGCGACCTGCCTCCGCGCGCAGCGCGACGTCCTCGCCGGGCTGTGCCTCGACCTGCGCGATCTCCGCCAGCCCGCGCCGGAGCAGGTCGGCCTCCTGCACGCGCTCGCGGGAGCGTGCGGTGACCTCGTCCAGCTCGGCCTGGACGGCGCGCAACCGCGCGTACCGGTCGGCGTAGGCGGACAGCGGCTCGGTCACCGAAGCGCCGGCGAACCGGTCGAGCGCGTCGCGCTGGCGGGTAGGCCGCAGGAGCCGCTGCTGGTCGCTCTGGCCGTGCACGGCGACGAGGTCGTCGGCGAGCTCGGCGAGCACGCCCACCGGTACGGACCTGCCACCGAGGTGGGCACGCGAGCGACCTTCCGCGGACACCGCCCGCGACAGCAACAGGTCGCCGTCGTCGAGCTCGGCGCCCGCCTCCGCCGCCCTCTTGGCCGCCGAGCCGGCCGGATCCACCCGTACCCGACCCTCGACGACCGCCCTGGCCGCCCCGGACCGCACCGCTCCGGCGTCGGCGCGGCCACCCATCAGCAGACCGAGGCCCGTGAGCACCATCGTCTTGCCCGCACCGGTCTCACCGGTGACCGCCGTGAACCCCGGACCCAGCTCCAGCTCGGCGTCGTCGATGACGCCGAGGCCACGGATCCGGATCTGCTCCAGCACGATCGGCAGCCTACGCGGGGCCGCCGTCGGCATCGGGCTCGGCGACGGCGTGGCGCGCGCCGCGCCAGCCCTCCACGGGGAGTGCGAACTTGGCCACCAGCCGATCGGTGAACGGCGCCCGGTGCAGCCGGGCCAGCCTCACCGGCTGCCCACCCCGACGAACCTCGATCCGGGCGCCGGGCGGGAGGTCGACGGTGCGGCGCCCGTCGCACCACAGCACGGCGCCCGCCGTGTCAGGCTGAATGGTGACCGCCAGTTGCGACGTGGGAGCCACGACCAGCGGCCTGGCGAACAGCGAGTGCGCGCTGATCGGCACCAGCAGCAGCGCCTCGAGCTCCGGCCACACCACCGGTCCACCCGCGCTGAACGCATAGGCGGTCGACCCGGTGGGGGTCGCCATCACCACGCCGTCACATCCCCATCGCGACAGCGGCCGGCCGTCCACCTCCGCGACGACCTCGAGCATCCGTTCACGGCTGGACTTCTCGACGCTGGCCTCGTTGACCGCCCATTCCCGCGCTGTGACGTCGCCGTCGAGGCGTACGACGACGTCGATGGTCATCCGCTCCTCGACCTCGTAGCTGCGCGCGACCACGTGCTCGACCAAGTCACCGAGGTCGTCGCGCTCGGCCTCGGCGAGGAAGCCGACGTGGCCGAGGTTCACGCCCAGCACCGGGGTCGCCGACGGGCGCGCGATCTCGGCGCCGCGCAGGATGGTGCCGTCGCCGCCGAGCACGATGACCAACTCGCACGCCCGTGCCGCACCGGGTCCCGGCGCGACGACGACGGCGACGGGTACGTCGAGCTCGCCTTCCTCGTGGGCCAACACCTGCACCGCGATGCCGGCCTTGTGAAGCAGATCGACGGTCTCCTTGGCCGCGTCGCGGGCCTCCTGTCGGCCGGTGTGGGTCACCAGCAGTACGGCGCGATCGCTGGTCATGCTGGTCCTTCCCGGACGGCAAGCTCGACGGCGACCGGATCGGGCGGAGGTGCACCGGCCCGCAGCCAGAGGAAGTACTCGACATTGCCCGACGGACCGGGTAGCGGACTCGCCGTCACCCCGGCCACGCCGAGCCCGACCTCGCCGGCTGCGGCTGCGACCGAGCGTACGGCCTCGGCCCGCAGAGCCGGCTCGCGGACGACACCACCGCTGCCGACCCGGTCGCGTCCCACCTCGAACTGCGGCTTCACCATGAGCAGCAGATCGGCTCCCGGCGTCGTCACGGCGGCGAGGGGCCCGAGCACCAACCGCAGCGAGATGAACGAGAGGTCGGCGACGACCACGTCGACCGCTCGCCCGACGACATCGAGTGACAGGTCGCGCACGTTGGTGCGGTCGAGCACGACGACCCGCGGGTCGTTGCGGAGCGACCAGGCCAGCTGGCCGTATCCGACGTCGACTGCGACCACCTCGGCAGCCCCACGCCGGAGAAGCACATCGGTGAACCCGCCCGTCGACGCTCCGGCGTCGAGGCACCGTCGCCCACCGACACCGAGGCCGTCGGGGGCGAACGCGTCGAGGGCGCCGGCCAGCTTGTGGCCACCTCGCGACGCGTAGTCGTCACCGTCGGCGAGCCCGGTGACCACGATGGGATCGGCGACGCCGACACCGGTCGCCGACTTCGACGCGACCATGCCCGCGACGCTGACCCGCCCGTCGGCTATCAGCGCGGCCGCCTGTTCGCGTGAGCGCGCCAGCCCGCGCCGGACCAGCTCGGCGTCCAGTCGCCGCCGGGGAGGCACTCCGGGTCAGCCGTCCTCGTCCGCCAGCGCGTCCTGCAGCGACCGGTGGACCTCCTCGACGACAGCGGCATGCTCGTGCACCGACGCACGGTCGAGGCCCTCCAGGGCCGCCAGCGCGGTGTCGATCCGGGCATCGCCGGTGCCGGTCACCTGATCGGGCCCGGAATCGGTGGAGTCCGGTGGTCCCTGCTCGGTCATGCCACCCCTCTCGTTTCGATGTCCCGATCACGCTAGTACGTCGCTAGGGCTCGCCGGGTGCGGCGCCGGCGCGCCAGCCGGCCTCTGCCAGCGCGGTGTCGATGCCGGCCGGCTGTTCGCCCTGGTCGGCGGCGGCCCACGCGGCGCCGCAGATCGCTCGGAGGGCGTCGACGGAGCGGCC
>JBOGDU010000147.1:0-7233 GCA_050743145.1 Jiangellaceae bacterium
CGATCGCGTCGGGAGCGAGGGCGGCCATCTGGGTGACCTCGGTGGCGTAGTTCGCCGCGTTCGGGTCGTAGATGATCGCCCCGTCGCCGGCGATGGTCCCGCCGCCTTCCTCGACCGAGATCGTGACGTTCTCGGCCAGGCCTTCACCGTACGGGTCCTGCAGCGCCATGATGCCGACGTTGGCGTGCCCATCGGAGATCACCAGGTCGCCCATGACCCGGCCCTGCAGCACATCGGACGGGGCGGTGCGGAAGTAGAAACCGTCGTCCGGGTAGTCGGTGAAGTCGGGCGAGGTGTTGGCCGGCGAGAACATCACCGTGCCGCTCTGTACGACAGCGTCGATGACGGTCGCCGTGACGCCGGACGACGCCGCGCCGATGATCGCGTCGACGTTCTGACCGATCAGGCGGTCGACCGACTGCGACGCGATGTCCGTGGAGGTGTCGCCGGAGTCGGTGTGGTTGACCACGACGTCCTGACCGAGCACGCCACCGGCCGCGTTGACCTCCTCGACCCCGAGGTCGACACCGGCGAACTCGGGTGGCCCGAGGAACGCGAGGGTGCCGGTCTGCGGCAGGAGTGAACCCAGGACGAGCTCGCCGTCGCCGGTCATCTCTGCGGTGGGCGACTCGCCGGCCGCGGTGCCGTCGTCGTCGTCATCGCCACCGCAGGCGGCGAGAGCGAGCGACGCCACACCCACGACGGCGATTGAGCGCCAGAGGCGAGTGGTGCGGATCATGTGATCTCCTTCGTTGAGCCGATGCCGCCTCGCCGATCGAAGCGAACTGACCCTGGTGAGAACGGCAACCTAATCCGGACCGTCCCCGCCGCGCACCTTCAGAGCGAAGGTGAAAACATGTTGTGACGACACTGTGACCTGGCCGGGAACTCCCGTCCGGACCGATCAGGCCGCTCCCACCTCGTGCCAGGCGCCGTCACGGACCTCGTACACGGCCGGCACGGCACCTGTCCGGTCCCCGTACCGGTCGAAGGTGACCTCGCCGGTCACGCCGATGAACGACACCTGATCCATCTCTCCGACGCATTCCGCGCGGGCCCGTGCGGCCGAGCCCTCCGGCGGCAGGCACCTGGACAGCGCCTGAGCCACCGCCGTGCCGGCATCGTAGGCCGCCGCGGCGAACGGTCCGGGTGCGTCGATCCCCAGCGTGCCGAGCCTCGTCGCCAGGTCTCCGACCGCCGGGCCGGGGTTCATGGACAGGCCCGGGCCGACGACCGCCACCGCGCCGTCGGACGCCGTCCCGGCCGCCGTCATGAAGTCCTCGGAGCGGAGGTTCACACCACCGACGAGGTGGACCGCCAGGCCGGTGCCGGCGAGCCCCTTGGCGACGAGGGCCGCCACGGCGGCCTCGCCGGCCACGTAGACGGTACCGGCCTTCTCCGACACCGCGGCCGCCAGAACGGCGTCGATGCCCGCGCCGTCGCGGTCCGCGGCACCGAACGCCACGACCTCGGCGCCGAGTCGGTCGGCCTCCGCGCGGAACCTCGCGGCCTCCACTCCCGCCCCGCCGTCGACGACGGCCACGCGGCCGGCCCCGAGGCCGACGACCGCATAGGCAGCGGCCGCGTCGACCGCGTCTCCGCCGACGAGGGTCGTGCGGAAGTAGGACCTGTACGGCCGCAGCGGCGACGCCGGGTCGGCGCCGCGGGTGTGCTCAGGTGCGACGTCGGCGGGCGAGACGAACGGGATCGTGGCCTGGGCCAGGACCGGCTGAACCGCGCGCACGACCTGGGCCGACAACCCCCCGACGACCGCAGCAACCTGGTCGTCGCGCGCCACCTCGCCGGCCGCCTCGGCTGCGGCCTCGGGGTCACCGGCGTCGTCGACCCCGACGACCTCGACCGACCAGTCGGGTACCGCCAGTCCGGCGTCGCCCACGGCGAGCTGCACCGCACCGAACACGCCGGCACCCGCGCCTGCCTGCTTTCCCTCCGCGGGAACCATGACGACGATCTTGGCCGTCTGCGGGCCCGCCGCTGCCTCGGTGCCGAGCAGGTCACCGACCGTTCCGCACCCGGCCAGCGCTGCGGCGAGTGCGCCGGCGCCCACCAGTCGCAGCCGGACCGCCGGGCGCACCGGTCAGCTGTCCCGTACGGCGTCGTCGCCGGCGGCAGGCGGCGCAACGCTGTCCGAGATCACGACCACGGCGACCTCACGCATGGAGGTGCGCTTGTCCATCGCGGCCTTCTGGATCCATCGGAAGGCATCGGGCTCGGTCAACCCGAACCGGGTCTGCAGCAGGCCCTTGGCGCGGTCGACCACCTTGCGGGTCTCGAGCCGTTCGGTGAGGTCGGCCACCTCGCGCTCGAGCTGGGAGATCTCCTGGTGCCGGGAGAGGGCCATCTCGATCGCCGGGACGAGGTCGGCCTTGGCGAAAGGCTTGACCAGGTAGGCCATCGCACCGGCCTCACGGGCCCGTTCGACCAGCTCACGCTGGGAGAAGGCGGTGAGGATCAACACGGGAGCGATCCGACGGCTGACGATCCGCTGGGCCGCCGAGATGCCGTCGAGGACGGGCATCTTGACGTCCATCACCACCAGGTCGGGCCGCAGCTGCTCGGCCATCTGCACGGCTGTCGCGCCGTCGCCGGCCTCGCCCACGACCTCGTACCCCTCCTCGGCCAGCATCTCGGCCAGGTCGAGCCGGATCAGCGACTCGTCCTCGGCGACGAGCACACGCGGCGCGGGCCTCGACTTGGCGTCGGGCGCGGCCGTGACGTCCGGGGTGGAGACGTCGGCGGGATCGGTCACGCGAAAAGCCTACTGAGGCCGCACCACGATCCTCGGGCGCTCGGGACCGACACGCGGGCCGGGTAGGCTGGCCCGGACCGACGGTCGTCGGCCCTGGTAGGCAAACCGGCAAAGCCGCCGCACTCAAAATGCGGTGTCTGTGGGTTCGACTCCCACCCAGGGCACCAGCCCCGCGATGCGTCCCGCTGCTACTGGTAGGCCGCAGCCACCTGACCGACCGCGTCCCCGATGTTGTGCACCCGCAACGCGTTGGTGGACCCGGGGATGCCCGGCGGTGATCCGGCCACGATGACCACCAGGTCGCCTTTCTCGCACCGGTCCAGCTCCAGGAGCATCTTGTCGACCTGCACGACCATGTCGTCGGTGTGGGAGACCGGGGGCACGATGAACGCCTCGATCCCCCACGTCAGGGCGAGCCGGCTCCGCGTGGACTCGAGCGGCGTGAACGCCAGCAAAGGGATCGGCGAGCGTAGCCGCGACATCCGCCGGGCCGAGTCACCACTCTGGCTGAACGCGACCAGGAACCGGGCACCCAGGACGTCGGCGACCTCGGCCGCCGCCGAGGTGATGGCACCGCCCTTGGTGCGCGGGCGCGTCCCGAGAGGCGGGATGCGCCCGAGTCCCTGCTTCTCGACGGTCTCGACGATCCGCGCCATGGTCGCGACCGCCTCGACGGGATAGGCGCCGATGCTGGTCTCGCCGGAGAGCATCACGGCGTCGGTACCGTCGAGCACGGCGTTCGCGACGTCGGACGCCTCCGCCCTGGTCGGCCGGGCGTTGCTGATCATCGACTCGAGCATCTGCGTGGCCACGATCACCGGCTTGGCCCGCCGCCGGGCCAGTTCGACTGCTCGCTTCTGCACCAGTGGGACGTCCCATAGGGGCACCTCGACGCCGAGGTCGCCGCGCGCCACCATGACGCCGTCGAAGGCGTCCACGATCGCCTCGAGGTTCTCGACGGCTTGTGGCTTCTCCAGCTTGGCGATGACCGGAACCCGGATGCCCACGTCGTCCATGACCCGCCGGACGTCACCGACGTCGTCGGCCGACCGCACGAAGGACAGCGCCACCATGTCGGCCCCGAGGTGCAGGCCCCAGCGCAGGTCCTCGACGTCCTTCTCGGTCAGCGCCGGAACGCCGACGGTGGCACCCGGGAGGTTGATGCCCTTGTGGTCGGAGACCGGCCCGCCTTCGACCACCCTGGTGACGACCTCGGGACCGTTCACCTGCTCGACCTCGAGGGCGAGCCGCCCGTCGTCGACGAGCACCCGATCGCCTGGTCGGACGTCGTCCGGAAGGCCGGCATAGGTGGTCGAGGCACGCTCGGCGTCACCGACGACCTCGTCGGTCGTGATGGTGAAGCGGGAGCCGCGCTCGAGTTCGACCGGACCGTGGCCGAACCGGCCGAGCCGGATCTTCGGCCCCTGCAGGTCGACGAGCACACCGACGTTGCGCCCGTAGGCCTGCGCCGCCTTGCGGAGGTCGTGGTAGCGCTGCTCGTGCTCGGCGCGGCTGCCGTGGCTGAGGTTGAACCGCGCCACGTCCATGCCCGCGTGAACAAGTTCCTCGAGGCGCTCCTGGCTCGACGTGGCCGGGCCCAGCGTGCACACGATCTTGGCTCTACGCACGCGTTCAGGCTATCCGCGCCGCGGTCCGGGACCCCGCTCAGACCGTCAGCGGACGGTCGGTCGGGGCGATCGGGGACGGCAGCCGGTCCGAGCCGGTCAGCCAGCGGTCGACCGCGGCCGCGCAGGAGCGGCCCTCTGCGATCGCCCACACGATGAGCGACTGGCCGCGGCCCGCATCGCCGGCGACGAAGACACCGGGGACATCGGTCGCGAACGACGTGTCGCGGGCGACGTTTCCCCTGCCGTCCATCGATACGCCGAGCTGCTCGACCAGCGGCGACCGCTCCGGCCCGACGAATCCCATCGCGAGGAGCACCAGGTCCGCCAGAAGGTCACGCGCACTGCCCTCGACCGGCTCGAAGCCGCCCCCGTTTCGGCGCACGTCGACGAGCTGCAGAGCCCGTACCCGGCCGTAGGGACCACCGAGGAACCGCTGCGTCGACACGGAGTAGACCCGTTCGCCACCCTCCTCGTGCGCGGCGGACGTACGCAGTATCAGGGGCCAGGTGGGCCAGGGAGTGGACTCGTGCCGGGTCTCCGGCGGCTCCGGCATGATCTCCAGCTGGGTCACCGAGGCGGCGCCCTGGCGGTGGGCGGTCCCCACGCAGTCGGCGCCGGTGTCACCACCGCCGATGACGACGACGTGCCTGCCGGCGGCACTCACCAGCTCGGGCACCGTCTCCCCGACGGCAGCACGGTTCGCCTGGGGCAGGTACTCCATCGCCTGGTGGACGCCGTCGAGCTCGCGTCCGGGGACCGGCAGGTCGCGCCACGCGGTGGCGCCCACGGCCAGCACGACGGCGTCGTAGCGCTGACGGAGCTGCTCGCCGGTCACGATTGCGCCGACGTCGACGCCGGTCCGGAAGATCGTGCCCTCGGCGCGCATCTGGTCCAGGCGGCGGTCGAGGTGGCGCTTCTCCATCTTGAACTCGGGGATGCCGTAGCGCAGCAGGCCGCCCGCGCGGTCGGCGCGCTCGTAGACAGCGACGGTGTGGCCCACCCGGGTCAGCTGCTGGGCGACCGCCAGGCCGGCCGGGCCCGATCCGACGACGGCGACCGTCCGGTCGGACAGCCGCTCGGGTGGCTGTGGGTCCACCCATCCCTCGTCGAAGGCCCGGTCGATGATCGACACCTCGACGTTCTTGATCGTGACCGGGTCCTGGTCGATGCCGAGAACGCACGACGCCTCGCACGGCGCCGGGCAGAGCCGGCCGGTGAACTCCGGGAAGTTGTTCGTGGCGTGCAGGCGTTCGGCCGCCGCCCGCCAGTCGTCGCGCCACACCAGGTCGTTCCATTCGGGGATCAGGTTGCCCAGTGGGCAGCCCTGGTGGCAGAACGGGATTCCGCAGTCCATGCACCGGCCGGCCTGCGCGCCGATGACCGGGAGCAGCGCCCGGCCGACGCCGCCGCCTGCGTAGACCTCCTGCCAGTCCGTGACCCGCTCGGCGACCGGGCGGGTGGGCGCGCCCTGGCGCGCGGTCGTGAGGAAGCCACGGGGGTCAGCCATGGGCCGCCTCCATGATCGCGTCGAGGACGTCGCGCCCGTCGCGCTCCGCGGCCGCCTGCGCGTCGAGGACCCGTCGGTAGTCGCGGGGCATGATCTTCGAGAACCGCGCGGCCGAGACGGGCCAGTCGGCCAGCAGTGCGGCTGCCACGGCGGACCCGGTCTCCTCCGCGTGTCGGCCGACGATGGCACGGACCCCGTCGAGCTCGGGCGCAGTCGGGACCTCGACGTCGACCATCTCGGTGTTCACCCGGGAGGGGTCGAGGTCGACCACGTACGCGGTTCCGCCCGACATGCCCGCGGCCACATTGCGCCCGGTCGGTCCCAGGATGACGACCGTCCCGCCGGTCATGTACTCGCACCCGTGATCGCCGACGCCCTCGACCACGGCGACGGCGCCGGAGTTGCGGACGCAGAAGCGCTCACCCACGATCCCGCGGACGAACAGCTCGCCCCCGGTGGCACCGTACGCCGCGACGTTGCCGGCGATGACGTTCTCCTCGGCCGCGAACGGCGCCGCCCGATCCGGGCGGACGACGATCCGCCCCCCGGACAATCCCTTGGCCAGGTAGTCGTTGGCGTCGCCTTCGAGTCGGAGCGTGATGCCCGCGGGGAGGAACGCGCCGAAGGACTGCCCGGCCGATCCGATCAGCGTGATGTCGATGGTGCCGTCGGGCAGCCCCGACCCGCTGGTGCGCCTGGTCACCTCGTGGCCGAGCATCGTGCCCACGGTCCGGTTCACGTTGCGCACGGCGAGCTGGGCGCGGACCGGCACGCCGGTCGTGATCGCCTCGTCGGCGATCACGAGCAGCTGGTTGTCCAGCGCCTTCTCCAGCGCGTGGTCCTGCCCGACCCTCTGGCGGCGCGCGGCACCATCGGGCAGATCCGGTACGTGCAGCAGCGGCGAGAGGTCGAGGCCGCCGGCCTTCCAGTGCTCGAGGGCGGCGGCGGTGTCGAGCACCTCGGCATGGCCGATCGCCTCGTCGAGGCTGCGGAACCCGAGCGCCGCCAGGTGCTCGCGCACCTCCTCGGCGACGTACTCGAAGAACGTGACGACGAACTCCGGCCGGCCCGTGAACCGCTTGCGCAACAGCGGGTTCTGGGTGGCGATGCCGACCGGGCAGGTGTCGAGGTGGCAGACCCGCATCATGACGCAGCCGCTCACCACGAGCGGGGCGGTGGCGAAGCCGAACTCCTCCGCCCCGAGAAGGGCCGCGACGACGACGTCCCTGGACGTCTTCAGCCCACCGTCGACCTGCACCCGTACCTGCTCGCGCAACTGGTTGAGCCGCAACGTCTGCTGCGTCTCGGCCAGTCCGAGTTCCCACGGC
>JBOGDU010000148.1:0-10439 GCA_050743145.1 Jiangellaceae bacterium
CGTCGAGGTCGAAGGGCTGGTTGTAGCGCTGCGCCGTGTACGCCCACTTCGCATGGTCGGGCGGGTTCTTGGGCGGCACGAGCACGGTGTCGGGCACCTTGAGCCCGAGCCGCATCATCGCGCAGTAGGCGGCGTGCTTCTCCATGGACTGGAACGTGAACGGGCTGTTCATCAGGTACACGTCGTCCATCAGGGCGATCTTCTTCAGCCACTCGCGCGGGTGGTAGTACCAGTACGCGAGCCGATCGATGACCAGCTGATGGCGCGGTCGGTCACGCAGGTCGAACGGTTCGATCGTGACGCGCTCGACGTCGTAGGCATGCTCGTCGCCCGCGCCGTCGGTCACCGGTCCCATCCGCCGCACGATCGTCTCGAAGGCGGCCGGCCAGTCCTCCTCGGTGCCGAGCAACAGCCCGACCAGGTGCCTGTTCACGCCTCGCCTCCTCAGTTGCGACGTATCAGCAGAACCGGGGCAGGTGGTGGGCGAACTGGCGACGCCACCAGGGCCAGTCGTGCGCCGAGTCGTGCCCCCACAGGTCCATGTCGTGCGGGATGCCCTTGTCCGCGAGCTTCGCTGCAAGCGTCCTGGTGCCGTCCAGCGAGCCCGTCGTGTCCTCCCACATACCTTGACCGCACACCAGCAGCAGATGCGCCCGGCTCCGTAGCCAGTCGAGATGGTCGCCGTGCAGGTGGCCGACGTAGTCGACGGGGTTGTTGAAGTACGTAGCGTCGCCCCGCTCGCCCCACCCGTCCCAGGTGCTCGGGTCGTAGTTGCCGGACATGCACAGTGCGTTCGGGAGGAGGTGCCCGTGCTTGAGGGTGAAGTTCGCGGCGTGGAACGCACCGAGGCTGCATCCGGTGCCGAGCAGATCTGTACGACCGCCGCAGTCGTCACTGATCCACGGCACGACCTGTTCGGTGATCCACGACTCGTAGGCACCATGCCGGCGGGCCCTCTCCTCGAGCGGGATGCTCGTGTCAGACCACGACTGCGTGTCGAAGCTGTCCACGCAGTACAGCTTGACCCTGCCCGCGTCGATCAGTTCCGCGACCGCACCGACCATCCCGTTGGACTCGAAGTCGCTCGGGCGCCCGGCCTCGGACGGGAAGACGAGCACCGGCCGGCCCCAATGCCCGAAGCCCAGGACCGATCCCGCCGCGCCGATCGCGGGAGACCACAGGTCGACGCTGTGCCGTCTCATGACGATGACGCGCGCAGCAGGGCCGGCAGGTGCGGGTGAAAGCCGTCGCGCCAGCTCGTGTAGTTGTGGGCGTCACGGACGACGTGGAAGGCCACCTCGTGACCCTGCGCCGCCAGCCGGCCGGCCATCAGCTGGTTGCAGGCGAGGTTCTCCTCGGCCGATCCGCAGGTCATACCGACGGGAGCGGGTCGCGCCGCCACCCCGGCCTCGTGCACCTGTGCGACGAAGCGGGTGATCTCCGCGAATCGGGGGAAGCGGCGCTCCTGGGGATCGAGCTCCTCGGTGAAGAAGCTGCCCGACTGCAGGAACAGTCCGGCGAAACCGTCGGGATCGTGCCGGTACGCGTGCAGCATGGCGAGCGCGCCCAGGCTCGTCCCCATGCCGATGCGCCGGCTCGCCGGCACGCTCGGCAGGACCTCGTCGACCAGGGCACGCGCGTACGCAGGCTCGGCCGCGTACCACACGTTGCGCTCACCGGCCTGCAAGAGCAAGGCACGCAGTGGCGGTACGGCCCCACCGGAGACGCACACGGCGAGGAACCGAGTCAGCTCGGCCAGCCGGTCGTACTCCGGCCCGTCGTGGACCACGAGCAGAGGCGCCGGATCGCCGGAGTGCAGGCCGGGCGCGGTCCAGACCGACCCGGTGACCGACGCATCGAGATGCCGGCTGGCCACCGAGAAAGGGGCAATGCGGCCCGGCGGAGCCGACGCCGAAAGCCAGGCCGGCGGCACGTAGCCCGGGAACTCCACGACCGACTTCTCGCCGAACACGCCACCCACGCGTCTGGGGTTGTCCGGGTCGGGGCCGACCTCCACCGAACCGTCGGCGCGGTGGATCTCCAGCATGTATTCGAGCCGGTCGGCGGGTCCCCGTCCGATCCGCAGCCGCCAGCGGCCGTCGGCACGCTCGAACTCGACGGACCGGGCCGACAGGCCGATCTCCTGGACCAGGCGGACGCGGAGCAGTGAGCGCCCGGGGTCGGACACGGTGAAGGCCACCCCGCGCGCATCGACGACCGGACCGGCGGAAACCCCCGTCTGGATCACGGGCCGAGGGTACAGCCGCGCCGGTCGACGCCCGGAACCTCCACCGGGAGGGCCCCGCCGCCCGTCTCGGCCCCCGTCAGCACGGCGACGAGTGCGCGGAACGCTTCCGGCGAGCGTCCATAGAGCGCGATCCGGCCCGACGTCGCCGCGCTCTCGCCGAGGCCGTACGGCGTGTCGAGCGCCACCACCACGTCGCCGGACCCCGGTCTCGTGCCTCCCAGCAACCGGACGACATCGCCCGATCCGGTCGCGAGCCCGGCCGCCTCCGCGGCCCCGGCCAGCCGCTCTCGATCGGCCTCCGTTCCGCCGGTGATCTGGATCGACGAACCGACCAGTGGTCCGCTGCACGCTCCCGACACGACGGTCAACCCGGCCAGCGACGCCTCGTACGACACCGCGCCGTGTGACCCGACGACGTTCGGCTGAGGACGCCCGGCGCCGGCGGCCTCGTGGAGCATCAGCGCCACGCCACGGGTGGCCGCCTCGGCCAAGCGGGCGGCGGGCAGCCTGCCGTCGGCTACGGCGTCGACGATCGCCACGTGGGCTGCGCGCACGTCCGGCGGCATCAGCACGAGGTCGACACCCGCTGCAAGCGACCGAACAGCCGCCTCGCCGATCCCGAAGCCATCGGTCACGGCGGCCATGTCCATGGCGTCGGTCACGACGAGGCCGTCGAAGCCGAGCTCTTCGCGCAGCACGTCCACCACCGGTGCCGACAGCGACGACGGCACGCCGGGGTCGACCGCGGTGACGTCGATGTGGCCGACCATCACCGCGGGCACGCCGGCGCCGACCACCGTCCGGAACGGTAGTAGGTCACGGCGGCTCAGCTCGTCGAGACTCATGTCCTGCACGGGCAGCTCGACGTGGCTGTCGGCAGGGACCGACCCGTGTCCGGGGAAGTGCTTGGCCACCGCGACGATGCCCGAGGCGGCGTAGCCGCGGACCGAGCTCGACGCGACGCCGGCCGCAATGGCCGGGTCCGACGACGCGGACCTGCTGCCGATCGTGGGGTCGTCCGGGCCGGTCGTCACGTCGGCGACCGGAGCGAAGACCATGGTGAAGCCGAGCGCCCGGAGCTCGTCGCCGCTGGCCCGGGCGACGCGCTCGGCGAGCGCCGGGTCTCTCGCGGCCCCGAGGGTCATCAATGCCGGGAACGCGGTCGCCGGAGCGCCGATCCGGGCGACCGTGCCGCCTTCCTGGTCGACGCCGACGACGAGCGGGTACGCGCGGCCTGCCGCTGCCTGCAACGCCGCGATGTCCTCGCGGACCTGGTCGGTCGAGGCGACGTTCTCCCCCATCACGATCACGCCCCCCAGGTGGAGGTCCCTCACGAGCGCGGCCGCAGACTCGTCGGTTCCGTACCGGGCGACGATGACCTGACCCGCCTGCTGTGACACCGACATGCCGGCGACCAGGCGGCCGGCGGCGGCGTACTCGTCCGGCGTCGGCCCCCACGCCATGGGCGGAGCAGGCGTGGGTGTGGGCGTGGACGTGACCGGCCGACTCGGCGTCGGGGTGGCGGACGGTTCCGCGCCGGGTACGTCCTGCGCCGAGCATCCCGCGGCCACCGACAGGACTGCGGCGACGAGAACGATCGGGCGCTTCACCTGCTCAGTCTTCACCGAGCAGAAGGCCGACGAAGCGCTGGGTGTGCCGGCCGCGATCGAGCTCGGGCTCCGCCACCCGGAGCAACGCCGCGGCGTCGCCGAGGCCTGCCCCGCGCCGAGCCTGGTGCGCCAGCAGGCCGCCGGCCAGGCGGCACAGGCGGTCGTCGACACGGCTCAACGGACCTGCAACGTCGCCGGCCAGGACACCGTCGCCGGCATCGACGTGGTCGACGACCCGCCCGGAGGAGGCGATGACGCCGGCCGCCACCGGATCGAGGCCGTGGTTGGCCTCACCGGTGCGCGCATACGAGGCGACGACGCGACCGGTGACCAGGCCGACCAGAGACGTCAGCGGGCCGAGCGACACCGTGACGGCATCGCGGGAGGCGACGGCCCCTGGCGGCGGCCACGTCTTGGCGAGGTCCGGAGACGGGGGGGCCAGCCCCGCCAGCCCGTCGGAACCATGTTCGGCACGCACGGCGAACGGCGTCCCGTCGAGGCGCCGGTCCGCACCCGAGGCCACCGGTGCGGCCACTCCGAGCACACCCAGCACGTGCACCGTGTTCGCCAGGACGCGGCGGAGCGGGACGTTGCCGCCGGTGCAGATGACACCGCACAGGTCGAGATCGGGATGCCGGGCGGCGACCATCAGCGCAAGGGCGTCGTCCACTCCCGTGTCGACGACGAGCACCACGCGCACGGGCACGTCAGGCGCCCGCCAGCACCCTGGTCACCGGCAGGGACGGGTCGGCCGGGATGTCCAGCGGGCTCGGCGGACGACCACGGGAGACCAGCTCGGCCCCGAGGGCGGCGACCATCGCACCGTTGTCCGTGCAAAGCGCAGGGCGGGGCACCCGCAGCACCAGTCCTGCCGCGGCGCAGCGCTGCGCCGTGATCGTCCGCAGCCTGGAGTTCGCGGCGACGCCGCCGCCGATGAGCAGGGTGTCGACGCCGCGCTCGCGGCACGCGAGGACTGCCTTGCGCGACAGCACGTCGGCGACCGCCTCCTGGAACGACGCTGCCACGTCCGGCACCGGCACGGGCTCCCCCGCCTGCTTTCGTGCCTCCACCCAACGGGCCACGGCCGTCTTGAGCCCCGAGAAGGAGAAGTCGAAGCGGTGCCTCTGCATGTCCCGCGGCCCGGTCAGGCCGCGGGGGAATTCGACGAAGGCCGCATCACCCTCCCGGGCCGCCCGGTCGATGTACGGTCCGCCGGGGAAGGGTAGTCCCAGCACGCGGGCCACCTTGTCGAACGCCTCGCCGGCAGCGTCGTCGATCGTCGCCCCGAGTGGCGCCACCGATGCGGCGACGTCCTCGACCATGAGCAGCGACGAGTGCCCGCCCGACACCAGCAGCGCGATCGTCGGCTCGGGCAACTTCCCGTGCTCGAGCTGGTCCACGGCAATGTGCGCAGCCAGGTGGTTGACGCCGTACAGCGGCCGACCCAGCCCGACGGCCAGCGCCTTCGCCGCCGCGACCCCCACCATCAACGAGCCCGCCAAGCCGGGTCCGCTGGTGACGGCCACCGCGTCGACGTCGGCCAGGCTCACCCCGGCGTCGCGGCAGGCGCGCTCGACGGTCGGCACGATGGCCTCCAGGTGGGCCCGGCTGGCGACCTCCGGGACCACGCCGCCGTAGCGCGCGTGCTCCTCGACCGAGCTGGCCACCGCGTCGACGAGGAGGGCGTGACCGCGCACGAGGCCGACGCCGGTCTCGTCGCAAGATGTCTCGATCCCGAGAACGAGCGGTGCGTCAGCGACCACGCCGTCGATCGTGCCACGCTTGCGTGTGGGGCGAAGGGACGGCTGGATGCTCGGTGGGCTCCGCGATCTGCGGCGGTGAAGCATGCCACAGATCGCTCTTTAGACGCCCGCCTCCGCATCCACCCGTCCCTCCGCTCGCCGAACGTCCATCCACCCGTCCCTCCGCTGGCCGAAAGTCCGTCCACCCGTCCGGCCACGTGCAGCCCGGTCATCTTGTGGCGGGCTTTCAACGTCTCAATCCCGGCTGACACGTGCGCAACCCGCCACAAGTCGGAATCCGATGCGGGCTCCCCCGGGTCGCCGATGCCTACAGGGGGTGGCGGAGGACGAGACCGTCGGTGCGGCCGTTGCCGTAGTACCCGCGCCGCACGCTGAGCTGCTCGAAGCCGTGCCGCGCATAGAAGGCCCGGGCAGCAGCGTTGTCCACGCGGACGTCGAGGAGCAGCTCGCGGGCACCCCGCCGCCGCGCTTCGGCCATGAGCGCGTCCAGCAGCACCGTCCCAATGCCTTGCCGCTGTCGGTCCGGGAGCACGGCGAGTGTCTGCACGTCGGCCGTGTCGCCGGAGTGGAGCAGGCCGGCGTACCCCACGAGGTCGCCGCCGTCCTCGGCGACGATGTACCACCGGGTGTGTGGGACGCCTGCCAGCTCGGACCGGAACAGCTCGGCCGTCCACGGTGGATCGCCGGCGAACAGTTCCTGCTCCGCCGGAAGGAGGGTGTCGACGTCCCGCCGGTGCATCGGCCGCAGCCGTGGCGTCACCGCGACAGGACCGGCTTGGGAGTACCCGGCGGCCGGGCGTCGGGGCGGCGCAGGTACAGCGGTTCCGGTGGGAGGAGTTCCGGGGACCCGCTGACCACTGACTCCGCGAGGTCTGCGGCCCGCGGATACAGCGGCTCGACCGGGTTCGGGAAGGCCTCCGGGTAGAGGCGTGCACCTTCGCCGGCGACCGGGAGGTCAGTGGCCACCTCGGCGGGGGCGACGACCGACGGACCACGCATCCTGTGGCCGCCTGCGTCATACGCCGCCCAGTAGACCTCACGGCGGCGCGCGTCGGTAGCGACGACGAACGATCCATCGGCGGCTACGCGCCGCGCGATGATGTCGAGACTGCACATGCCGTGCACGGGAACCGACAGCGCCGCACCCAGGATGCGAGCCGTCACCAGCCCGATCCGCAGGCCGGTGAACGGTCCGGGTCCGACTCCGACCGCCACTGCGGTGAGGTCACGGCGATCGGCACCGGCCTCGGCGAGGACGGCGACAACGGCCGGCGCGAGCAGTTCGGTGTGTCGGCGCGCGTCGACGGTCGCCGACTCCGCCAGCAACCGCGTGCCGTCGTGAAGAGCGACGGTGACGGCAGGCGTCGACGTGTCGAGGGCGAGGACGAGCACGCACTCAGGCTAGGTGACGCCGAGTCCGGATGGCGGACCCTCGGTCTGACGGGGAACGGCGTGACCGCCGCACACGACAGGTTCCCCACACTTCGACCAAGGCCTCGTGCGCACGGTCCGGTGCTGGGCGGTTGATCGAAGCGAGGTCGAGGCGGGCAGGGCGACACCGACCCCACACCGAGTGGACGCCGATCTCACCTCGATCACCCGTCAGGCGAAGAGCTGCGCCGCCCAGAGAACGGCTATCGCGACGACGACCGTGAGGCCCAGCCGTCGGGTCCGCCAGGCGACTACACCGGCGACGAGCGCCGCGACGTGCATCGGCGACGGCGTCAGGAACCAGGCGGCTCCGCCCTCACGGGCAAGAGCCGTGGCCAGAAGTGCAGCGAGCGCAGCTACCGCCGCATGGTCGAGGACGCGCCTGAGGCTCTGGGGGATGCGCCTGGCGGGGACGATCGCGATGAAACCGACGCGCAACAACCAGGTGACGACGCTGGAGGCGAGGAGAACCACCGCGCTCATCGGCCGCTCCTCTCGACCAGTCCTCCGGCGACGATGCCCGCGGCCAGACCGGCGCCGAGGCCGAGCCCGTTCGGCAGGCCGGATGCGGCAATGGCGATGACCGCGGCCACCCCGGCGACGACGATCGGCCCGCGGGCGCGCAGCCGTGGCGCGAGCAGCGCGATGATCACCGCCGTGGCCGCGAAGTTGAGCGGCGAGGAGGCCGGAATCGCCGCGCCGAGGCCCATGCCGGCCGCCATGGCGACCACCCAGAAGGCGCCGAGGACCAGCCCGGCCACCAGCCAGTAGCGCCGGAACCGCGCAGGCGCGTCGAGATCGTCGCGCGCGGTCGCCAGGGCGTAGGTCTGGTCGACCAGGAAATGCGGTCCGAGCCATCGAAACCACAGCGGCTGATCGCGGAAGTGAGGTTCGAGGGACGCTCCGTAAACGAGGAGCCTCGCGTTGATCACGGCCACGGCGACGAGGATCATCACGATTTCGGCGCCCGCGCCCAGCAACGTGACCGCGGCAAGGTGTGCGGAGCCGGCGTACAACGCGCCGCCGCCGAGAACGCCGACGCTGCCCGGCACCCCGATCTCGCGCATGGCGCTGCCGATGACAAGGGCAAACGGCACGACGCTGGCGGCGACCGGAACGATGTCCCGGGCCGCTGCCAGCTCGATGCGCGGTGCGCTCACTGCGACGGGGGCCGACGTCATGCCAGCTCTTCCACGCTGACGCCGACGCGTCCCTTCGGCGCCAGCGCGCGTCGCAGACGGGACAGCCGGCGTGTGGGCATGCGTCTCTGGTGTCGGCGAACCTCCGCCACCAACCGCGCTTGCCGCGCCTGATCTTCGAGCTCGTGCCGGCGAGCCTCGAAGAGCATCGCGTGCAGGTGTTCGTGCTGCATGTCCTGCTCCTTCCGCTTCCGAGTCTCGGACGACCACGGTTCGGGCCGGCCGGGCGATGACCGCCACGTCCAACGATCGGTCCGCCGCGCAGGCCGGGCATCGGTGATCGCTACCTAACTGAGCCAAACCGCATGCCCATGTCGCGGGGCGACCCGGCGAAGCGGCGCCTCTAGCCTTGTTGACCTGCGGTTTCGCACTTTCGCTCGTGGTCAGGGCAGCAGCCGCCGGGCCGCCACGCAGCCGGTCGGCACGGCAGGCTCAGGAAGGATCCCTGTCGTCCAGAGGCACGACAGGACCCATTGGGCCGACCCGCACCGACGAGATCCGATCGGCGTCAGCCTGCTGCGCAGCCGCATAGGCAGCGTGCGCGCAGAGATAGGTAGCCGTTGCCGACGAGGAGAGGCTGTCTGTCCGCGCACAGTCGTGACACCTGGTCCGAACGAGACGACATGGAGGACTCGATGACCCAGGTCACCACGGAAGAGACGGTGCGTAACGGCGTCGACACAGCGACGCTGTTCGCCACCCTGGACGCCGTCAAGGCACAGCCCGAGATCGCCGCGTTCCAGTTCCGAGCGCGGAACCGCTGGGTGTCCGGAACGCACAGCCAGAGCCGGTTCAGCGACTTCTACGGCGCCGGGCAGGAGATGACTCACCGGACCGAGACCGTGCTGGACGCGGACCACCCGGAGGTGCTCGTCGGCGCGGACAACGGCCCCACCCCGGTCGAGTACGTACTGCACGCACTGGCCGCATGCCTGACCGCAGGACTGGTCAACATCGCCTCGGCGCGCGGCATCGTCCTCACCGAGGTCGAGTCGACCGTCGAAGGCGACATCGACCTGCAGGGCATCCTCGCTCTCTCCGACGAGGTCAGGAACGGCTACCGGAAGATCCGGGTCAGCTTCCGGATCAATGGCGACGCCCCCGAGGAGGTCCTGCGAGGACTGCTCGAGCGGTCGCGGGCGCGGTCAGCCGTCTTCGACATCGTGGCCAACGGCGTGCCGATCGAGATCGACGCCACCGTCGGCTGAACGATGACCATCCGAGTACAGACGCTGATCGTCGGGGCCGGCCAGGCCGGCCTCGCGATCAGTCGATGCCTGACCACCCTGGGCCACGACCACCTGCTCGTCGACCGTGGCCACGTCGCCGAACGATGGCGCACCGAGCGGTGGGACTCGTTCACCCTGCTGACCCCGAACTGGCAGACGCGGCTTCCCGGATTCCGCTACACCGGCCACGATCCCGCCGGCTTCATGACCCGCGACGAGGTGGTCGGGTTCCTGAGCAGCTATGCGCGATCCTTCGACGCACCTGTCCGCACCGGTGTGACCGTGACCGGTGTCGACCCGGCACCGCCCGGGTGGATCGCCCGCACCGACTCCGGCCGCTACCACGCGACCAACGTCGTCGTCGCCACCGGCCACTACGACCGTCCGGCCGTCCCAGCCGTGGCGGCCGACCTGCCCCGAGGTGTGCACCAGTTGCACACGACCGACTACCGCAACCCCGAGCAGATGCCCCCAGGCGCCGTCCTGGTGGTCGGCGCGGGTCCGTCCGGCCAGCAGATCGCCGACGAGCTGGCCTGCGCCGGTCGCCAGGTCTTCCTCGCGGTCGGACACCACCGTCCCCTGCCGCGGCGCTACCGCGGTCACGACGTGTACTGGTGGATGGATCGCATAGGCATGTTGGACCGGACCGTCGACTCACTGCCGGAGCCTGGCGCGTCCCGGCGCGCTCCAAGCGTCGTCCTCGCGGGTGAAGAACGCGACCTGAACCTCCACCGCCTGGTGGCGCACGGCGTCGTGCCGACCGGACGACTCAGCGCCGCCGATGGAGGACGGGTCCACTTCGACGACGACCTGCCGATTCGGCTCGCGGAAGCCGACCGGAACGTCCGCCGCCTGCAGGACGCGGTCGACGAGTACGTAGAACGGCACGGAGTCGACGCACCGGTCGAGGACGCCGTGCCGCCGGCGTCGACAGCGTGGGCGCACCAGGCGCCGCGCAC
>JBOGDU010000149.1:0-3983 GCA_050743145.1 Jiangellaceae bacterium
GGCCGCGCCAGGCTTGCGGACCACCAACGCAGCGAGCACGCCGGGCACCAGCCAGATGCCGTACATGAACGCCTGGCCCGGCGGGAAGGCCGTGAACGCCGGTCCGGTAGCCGTCCACAGGTGGTTCCAAGCCCAGAAGACGACGCCGAAGGCGACCGCGATGACCGCGGCGACGACGATGTCGACGGTGCGCCATCGGGTCGCCGGCGGCATCACCCGACCGCGGCTGTCGGGATCGGACGGCCCGGTGTCGGCGAGATCCGGTTCGTGGGGGTGACTCATCGTGTGGATGCCTCCTGTCGTGATCAGGAGGAGTGGCTTCTGCGCCCCTCGTCACCTGGCGAACGGCGTGCCACGGACTGACCATGGACACGCCGCTCTCCGAGACGACTGTCGACTCCCTGCGCCGGCATTACCCGGATCAGGTTCGAGGGTCTGCGGTGTGACCCGCACTCTCAGCGCTGCAGCGCTCCCCTGTCGTGTGGATTTGTGCCTCCAGGCTACACCGGGTCGTCCTGGCGATGATCGCTGCGGGTCGGTGCCAGCTCGTCGGCCAGGTCGCGCAGCTCGGAGCGCAGGAAGTCGCGGGTCGCCACCTCACCGACGGCGATCCGCAGTGAGGCGACCTCACGGGCGAGGAACTCCATGTCGGCCCGCGACCGCGCATTGACCTCGCGGTCCTGCTCGAGGTTGACCCGGTCGCGGTCGTCCTGACGGTTCTGCGCGAGCAGGATCAATGGGGCCGCGTAGGACGCCTGCACCGACAGCAGCAGGGTCAGGAAGATGAACGGGTACGGGTCCCACCGCAGGTCGTCGGGCCCCAGGGCGTTCCACGACACCCACATGGCGATGAACGCCGTCAGGTAGCCGAGGAACCGGCCCGTGCCGAGGAACCGTGCGAAGCGCTCGGAGACCTGGCCGAGCAACTCCGGATCGACGCTGGGCCGGCGGACGCCCCCAGGTACCCGGGGTTGGTCCAATCTGCTACGCGCCACTGTCCACCGCCTCCCTGGTGGCTCGGGCCCGCCATTCCTCCCCGAGGAGGTGGTCCAGGACGTCGTCCACCGTGACGACGCCGAGCAGCCGGCCGTCCTCGTCGACGACCGGACACGCGACCAGGTTGTACGTCGCGAAGACGCTGGCGACCTGCTCGAGGGACGCATCGGGGGGCAGCGCGTCGAGGTCGGTGTCGAGCACGCCGGACACCAGGGACGACGGTGCCTCGCGGAGCAGGCGCTGGAAGTGGGCGAGCCCGAGGTAGCGCCCGGTCGGGGTGTCCATCGGGGGCCGGCACACGTAGACCATGGCGGCGAGCGACGGCGTCAGCTCCGGATGCCGCACGCGAGCGAGCGCCTCGGCCACCGTGGCGTCCGGTGAGAGCACCACGGGCTCGTTGGTCATCATGCCGCCTGCGGAGTAGTCCTCGTAGGTCAGCAACTGGCGGACCGGTGCGGCCTCGTCGGGCTCCATCAAGGTCAGCAGGTTCTCGGCCTGTTCGGCGGGCAGGTCGGAGAGCAGGTCCGCGGCGTCGTCGGGCGCCATCGCCTCGAGGACGTCGGCGGCCCGCTCGCCGTCGAGGCTGCCGATCAGTTCCTGGGCCTCGGAGGCGTCGAGCTCTTCCATGACGTCGGCCAGACGTTCGTCGTCGAGAGCGAGGGCGACCTCACGGCGGCGCTTGCTCGACAGCTCCCTGAGCACGCCGGCGAGGTCGGCGGGGCGCATCTTGTCGAAGGCCGCGAGCAGGTTGGCGGCGCCTTGGACCTCTTCGGGGACGGCGAACCCGGACAGGTCCTCCCAGTCGTAGATCCGGGTCTCGCCTCGCCGGCCGAAGCGCTTCCCGCGTCCGTGCGCTGCGATCTTCGTCACCACCCAGTCGCGGATCCGGTTCTGCTCGATCCCGACGTCGGAGACCGTGACCTCCTCGCCCGTGGCCTGGACGACGACCCGGCGGTCGAGCATCTCTCGGATCACCAGTGTCTCGCCCTGGCGCTGCTCGAAACGCCGCATGTTGACCACGCCAGTGGTGATGACCTGGCCGGCGTCGATGCTGGTCACGCGCGTGATCGGGAGGAAGATCCGGCGCCGGACCGGCACTTCGACGACCAGGCCCAGCACGCCGGGGAGCGGCCCCGGCAACGGAACGCTCACGACGACGTCGTGGACCTTGCCCACCGGGTCGCCCTGCGGGTCGAAGACGGCGGTGCCGGCCAGCCGGGCGACGTACACCCGCGTCAGCGTCCCGCTCATGGCCGCAGGCTACCGGCCGGGCCGTGGGTACACTGACACGTCGCGGTCGACCCGACCGCGCTCGACGCCGATCCCGAAGGTCCCGCCCCCGATGCCGCGAGCCCTGCGACGTGCCCTCGTGGCGGCCACCCTCAGTGCCTGCCTCACGACGCTCGTCGCCTGCCGCGATGACGGGCCGGCGCCGCTGGAGCAGATCGCGTCCAGCCCGCAGTCGGGCGTCGCCGAGAACGGCCTCGACGAGCGCAGCGCCGAGGATGCGCTCGGCACTGTGCTCGACGCCCTCCAGAGCCAGGACTCCTACCACGTCACCGGGACGTCGGCCGGCGGCGGCATGGTCGACATCTCGTTCGTGGGTGGCACCGCGGCGACCGGAACGGTCGGCTCCTCGAGTCCGGTGACACTTGTGGCCCTCGACGGTCGCATCTACGTGACGGGCGACGCCGAGTTCATGGCGGAGAACGTCGGTGCCGACGCCGCCACCCGGATGGCCGACAAGTGGCTGCTGCTCCCAGCCGACGCCACGTCCGACTTCTCGATCTTCGCCGACGGCACGTCGTTCGCCCGGGCCGTCTTCGGCGAACAGGGCCGGGTCGAGATGAGCGGCGTGAAGCAGGTCAAGGGGGTACCGGCGCTCGGCCTGGTCTTCCCCGAGACCGGGGGCACGCTCTGGGTGTCTGCGCGGGGGGCGCCGTTGCCGATCCAGTTCGAGGAGAAGGGCGCCTCCGGTGGAACGGGCGTGCTCACGTTCTCCGCCTTCGGCGTCGAGGTGGCCGTCGAGGCACCGGCCGCCGAGTCGGTGGTCGACATCGAGAAGCTTCCCCAGCAATAGCCACGTCGGGCACCGGCGCGACCGGGTGGCGCAGCTGATCCGTGGCAAGGTGTGTCCCATGGAGACGGCCGAGCTTCGGGCGCTGGTCGAGGAAGCCATGAAGCGCTCGGCGCTGGTATGGCTGTCCTACCCGGAAGGCGGCCGGCCGCGAGGGGTGTGGCACGTGTGGCACGACGGCGCCGCCTACGTCGTGTCGGGAGGCCCCGAGCAGGTGCTGCCGGGCATCGAACAGGCCGAGCGCGTCCTCGTCATCGCGCGGGCCAAGGACAGCCGTGCTCGACTGGTCAGCTGGGTGGCTGCGGCGGCGGTGGAGGAGCCGGGCACCGAGGGTTGGCGGGTGGCCGCCGACGCCCTGCGCGCGGAGCGGCTGAACGCCACGCAGGGTGACGCGCTCACTGACGTGTGGGCAGAGCAGTCCACCATCACGCGGCTGACGCCCACCGGCGAGGTCACGGAGTACCCGGGCTCCTACCCGACCGACTCGCAGGCGACGGCTCCGGTCGAGTCCGCGGCGACGACCATCGGCAGGCTGCCCTGGGTGGCCCACCGCCGGGCGAGCCGGGCACCCAAGCTCTGAGAGGTCGACGTCGTTTGTCGATCACGTAGAACACGCGGTACTTACCGACATGTAGCCTTCGGATGCCTGGCCGGCTGACGAGTTCGGTCGTGCTGTCGCCGTAGGAGTCGCTCTCCAGCTCGGCCAGCTTCCGCAAGATCGTGATAGCCGTAGCTCTGTCGATCTGTCGTAACTGGTCCTGAGCGTTCGGCCGAAATACGGTGCGGAACTTCGTTCGCCCGTTCTGGGCGTCCGGGCCGCTCACTCCGGGCGCGACAGCGTCTCGGCGAGTACGTCGCTGATGGGCACGCTCGGCCGAGGATCGGCCAGCGCCTTGTCGATCATGGCGAT
>JBOGDU010000150.1:0-5791 GCA_050743145.1 Jiangellaceae bacterium
GGCCGAGCGCCGCGCGCGTCAGGCCGCCACTGCGGACGCCGTCGCCCGCGGCGCAGCCGTGCTGCTCGACCGGCTCGAGCGGTCTCTCGAGCTGGCGGCGGCCGAGCGGTCCGCGGTCGAGCAGGAGCGTGCCGCCGGGGAGGAAGAGCTGGCGCGGGTTCGCGAGCAGGTCCGCCGGTTGGCCGGCGACCTCGACGAGATCACCTCCACCGTGCACCGTGACGAGCTGGCCATGGCCGAACAACGGATGCGGGTCGAGCAGCTCGGGACCAAGGGCATGGACGAGCTGGGGATCGACCCGGAGTCCCTCGTCGACGAGTACGGCCCGGGCCTGCCGGTCACCGTCACGGACCCGGAGGGCGAGGCAGTCACGGTCGGATACGTCCGCGACGACCAGCTCAAGCGCGCCCGCGCAGCCGAGCGGGCGCTGGCGCTACTGGGTCGGGTCAACCCGCTGGCTCTGGAGGAGTTCGCCGCCCTGGAGGAGCGTCACGCCTTTCTGGTCGAGCAGCTCGAGGACCTCAAGCGCACGCGCCGCGACCTGCTCGACATCGTCCGCGAGGTCGACGACCGGGTACAGCAGGTCTTCGCATCCGCCTACGAGGACACCGCCCGGGAGTTCGCGGCGGTCTTCCCGCGGCTGTTCCCCGGCGGCGAGGGCCGCCTGGTGCTCACCGAGCCCGACGACCTGCTCGCCACCGGAATCGACGTGGAGGCCCGCCCGCCGGGCAAGAAGATCAAGCGCTTGTCGCTGCTCTCGGGTGGCGAGCGGGCGCTGGTCGCCGTCGCCTTCCTGATCGCCTTGTTCAAGGCCAGGCCCAGCCCGTTCTACGTCCTCGACGAGGTCGAGGCGGCTCTGGACGAGGTCAACCTCGGCCGGCTGCTGGAGATCTACGAGGAGCTCCGCGAGGTGAGTCAGCTCATCGTGATCACCCACCAGAAGCGGACGATGGAGGTGGCCGACGCGCTCTACGGCGTCTCGATGCGCGGCGACGGGGTCACCGCCGTCATCAGCCAGCGAATCCGCGAGGCCGAGTCCGCCTGACCTCACCCTCGCTGCGCCGTTGATCACGTTCACCACCCTGGCGGACCGTTCACCAGGCGCCGGACCCTGGTGAACCGTCCACGAGCATGGTTAACGTGATCATTTGCAGAAGGCGACCAGGAGCTTGAGGAGGCGGCGTGGACGTGCGTGAGGTGTTGGTGGAGGCGTACGGCCGGATCGCCCAGATCGTGCGACGGGCCGCGGCAGGGTTGGGCGGCGACGGACTGGCCTTCCGACCTGATCGCGAGGCGAACTCGATCGCCTGGCTGGTCTGGCATCTGACCCGGATCCAGGACCACCACGTCTCGGAGATCGCCGGCCGGGAGCAGGCCTGGGTCGCGGACGGCTGGGCGGAGCGGTTCGGCCTGCCCTCGGATCCGCAGGACACCGGCTACGGCCACACCTCGGCGCAGGTCGCCGCGGTGCGGCCGGCGGGTCCGGATGTGCTCATCGGCTACCACGACGCCGTGGCGGCGCGGACCGCCGAGTACCTCGCCGGACTGGACGCTGATGAGCTCGAGCGGATCGTCGACCGCTCCTACGACCCGCCGGTGAGCGTCGGAGTACGGCTGGTGAGCGTGTTGAGCGACAACCTTCAGCACGCCGGCCAGGCAGGCTACCTGCGCGGCGTCGTCGATCGGCTGGCGTGACCTCGGCCGCTCGGCCGGAACCTCAGCGCAGCACGGCGGACAGCTCGGGCACCGCGCGCACGTACCCGTCGAGCAGTGTGCGCGCGACCTCCACCGAGTCGACCATCGGGTGCATCGCGAAGGCGCGCAGCGCACCCTCACGCGATCCGTCCAGCGCGGCCGCGATCGTCTCGCGCTCGACGGCCTTCATCGTCTGCATGAGTCCCAGCTGGTGTTCCTCGACCGGGCCGGCGGCGATCGGGTGGGCGCCGTTGCCGTCGACCAGGCAGGGCACCTCGACCACCGCGAGCGCGTCCAACCCGGGCACCGCCCCCCGGTTGCGGACGTCGAGGATGTGCAGGGACCGTTCGTCGCGGGCGATCGCGGCCATGATCGCGAAGGCGACCCGTTCGTACCCGCCGCCGTCGACGTCGTCCTGGTCGCGCACGTCGGCCATGCCGTCGGGACGGCTCTCGGCCATGTACGAGGCGTCGCGCTCGTGCCGCACGCGTCGCCACTCGGCCAGCGCGTCGGACGGGTCGGCGCCGACGGTGTCGTAGAACCTCTGCTGCTGCGCGTGCAGGAACCCGCCGCGGGTCTGCCCGTCATGGCCGATCGCCTGGACGGCTTCGCGATGGAAGTACCAGTACCACAGGTACTCGTTGGGAATCGCGCCCAGCGCGCGCAGCCAGTCGCCGCCGAACAGGCGACCCTCCTCGAACGAGTTCAGCAGCGCGTCGTCGGCGAGCAGACGGGGTAGCTCGTCGTGGCCGCGCACGTGGACCGACCGCAGCCAGCCCATGTGGTTGAGGCCCACGTAGTCGAACCACGCGTGCTCGGGCGCGACGCCGAGCGCGCGTGCGGCGCGCCGGCACATCCCGATCGGGGAGTCGCAGATGCCGATGACGCGGTCGCCGAGCACGCGCGACATCGCCTCGGTCACCAGGCCGGCCGGGTTGGTGAAGTTGATGACCCACGCCTGCGGTGCGACCGCGCGCACGCGCTCGGCGATGCGCATCGCCACGGGCACCGTTCGCAGCCCGTAGGCGACGCCGCCGGGTCCGGTCGTCTCCTGCCCGAGGATCCCCAGCCCGAGTGCCACCCGTTCGTCGGCGACCCTTCCGGCGAGCCCGCCGACCCGCACGGCGGAGAACACGAAGTCGGTGTCGCGGACCGCGTCGTCGAGATCGGTCGTCGCGGTCACCTTCGGCGGCGCGAGTGCGGTGGCGGCCATCTGGTGCAGAACCTCGGTGATGACCGCCAGCCGGCCGGGGTCGACGTCGTGGAGCACGACATCGTCGACGCGGGGATTGACCGACTCGTCGAGTAGCGCGCCATAGACGAGCGGTACCCGAAAGCCGCCACCGCCGACGACCGTGAGCCTCATCCCGCGATCACCTCCACGCCGGCGTCGCGGAACGACTTCATCGTGGCGGGTTCGGCGTCGGAGTCGGTCACCACCGTGTGCAGGCTTTCGGGCCCGCACACGCGGGCGAGGCCTGTGCCGGGGAACTTTGAGCGGTCGGCCAGCAGAACCGTACGATCGGCCGCGCGAAGCATGGCGCGCTTGACCGGCACCTCCACGGTCGTCGTGTCCATGACCGAACCGTCGGTGCGGACCCCGCTGGTGCCGAGGAAGAGCAGGTCGGCATTGACCTGCGTCAGGGCTTCCTCGGTCAGGAAGCCGACCATCGAACGGTAGTTGCGGCGGACCTGGCCGCCGAGGAGGACGAGTTCGATCTCCTCGTCGTCGATGAGCTCTTCGTACACAGCGAGGTTGCTGGTCACCACCGTGAGCCGCCGCCCGTGCAGGTGCGCGACAACCCGGTGGACCGAGGTGCCGATGTCGCACAGGACCACGGCGCCGTCGGGCACGAGGGCGGCGGCACGTCGGGCGATCCGGTCCTTGGACTCCGGGTGGGTCACCGCGACGTCGGCGAAGGACGGCTCGGTGGCCTCGCCGAGCAGCGCACCGCCGTGGACGCGTTGGAGCCGGCCGTCGCGGTCGAGCAACGAGATGTCGCGACGGACCGTCGCCGGGCTGACACCCAGCCGTTCGGCCACGGATGCGGCGGCCAGCGCACCCTCCGCACGGAGCATCCGGAGGATCTCCTGACGCCGCTGTTCCGCGAGCATGGCCGTCACCCTAGCACTCAGAAACGCTCATACGAATGAGCGAAACTGACTTGCACCCGCGTCTCTATGACCCGGAACTCGCCATGTCGGGAGGCTCGACAGGGCGCTATCTGGTCAACTATGTTCAGGACCGCTCAGGATCGCCAAGCGGAGGAGGGGCACCGGTGGCGGCACCGGGTCAGGGTGAGGCCAGGAGCCGGCCGGCGGTGGCCGGCACGGCGGACCGGACGCTGGGCCACGACCCGCTGGCAGGCTCCCGCGGGCGCAGGTCTCCGACGGTGGACGTGCTCTGCGCCGGTACGGTGTTCCTCGACATCATCTTCACCGGGCTGCCCACGCCGCCGGAGGTCGGTACGGAGGTGTGGGCCGAGGGGATGGGCTCGTGCCCCGGAGGTGTGGCCAACATCGCCGTGGCGCTGAGTCGGCTGGGCCTGCGCACCGCGCTCGCCGCCCCATTCGGCGCCGACGTGTACGGCGACTTCTGCTGGCAGTTGCTCGACGAGCAGGAAGGCATCGACCTGTCGGCGTCGCGACGTTTTCCCGGCTGGCACTCTCCGGTGACGATCTCCATGGCTTACGCGCGGGATCGAGCCATGGTGACCCACGGGCATCCGCCGCCGGTGCCGTTCGACGACTTCGTCGGAATACCGCCGCCCTGCCGTGCCGTGGTCACCTCGCTCGGCAACGAGCCGGCCGAGTGGCCGCTGCTGGCGCGCCGGGACGGCGCGATGGTCTTCGCCGACGTCGGCTGGGACCCGTCGCAGGCATGGGCGGCGGAGACGCTGCGACAACTCGACGACGTCGACGCCTTCCTCCCCAACGCGGTCGAGGCGATGGCCTACACGCAGACCGACAGCCCGGAGGCCGCGCTCACAGCGCTGGCCGAACGGGTGTCGTTGGCCGTCGTGACGATGGGTGCCGCCGGTGCGATCGCCACCGATGCCGGAACGGGCGAGACGGCACGAGTGCCCGCTCTGGCCACGGACAGCCTCGATCCGACCGGGGCAGGCGACGTGTTCGTCGCCGCCTTCGTCACCGGCAGCCTGGCCGGATGGCCGCTGGAGATGCGACTGCGATTCGCCGCCCTGTGCGCAGGGCTGTCGGTGCGGCACTTCGGCGGGTCCCAGTCCGCGCCGGGCTGGGCCGACCTGGTCACCTGGTGGGCGGGCGTGAAGGACGAGGACGACGAGCTCACCGCCACGTACGGATTCCTGACCGACGTCATGCCCGAGGGGGCGCCGAAGTCGGTGAGCAGGGCAACAGCGACCATCGGGCTGCGGACTGGACGCTGAGACCGCGACGAACGTCAACGGCCCACCGGCCGCACCGACATCGACACGAGGAGGATCACATGAATCGGCTCCCACGCCGCGCGGCGCTCGCCACCGGGCTGCTCGCGCTGCTGGCCGCGGCGGCCTGTGCCCCCGGCGACGACGAGGAGGCAACCGGTGAGGGGTCGCCGGAACCCACCAGCGACGTCCAGACCGATCCCTCCCAGATGGGCGACGTGACCCTCGTCGTCTGGGTCCAGGAGGTCCGGGGTGGGCAGAACGAACAGATCGAGGCGCTGAACGCACAGTTCCAGGAGATGTACCCCAACATCACCATCGAGCGGGTCTCGCGGTCCTTCGACGACCTCATGGCGACGCTCCAGTTGGCGCTCACCGGTGACGACGCCCCCGACGTCGTCCAGGCGAACAACAGCCGGTCCTCGATGGGCGCGTTCGTCGAGGCGGAGCTGATCATTCCGCTCGACGAGTACGCGGACGCCTACGGCTGGGACGAACGCTTCCCCGAGTCGGTCCGGGCCGTGGCGAGCTACTCGGCTGACGGCGTGACCTTCGGCGAGGGGAACCTGTACGGGGTGGCCCAGCAGGGCGAGATGGTGGGCGTGTTCTACAACAAGGCCAAGCTCGCCGATCTGGGCATCGAGGTGCCACAGACGTGGGAGGAGTTCCTCGCCGCCCTCGAGACGGCGAAG
>JBOGDU010000151.1:0-5677 GCA_050743145.1 Jiangellaceae bacterium
TGGCCTCGTCGCGGATCCGGTCGGCCACCGGTGTCCAGTCCGGCGTGACGTCGGCGTGGCCGGCCATCCCATCGATCCGTCGAGCCTCGGTGAGCAGGTTTGCCGCCCGGATCATCATCTTGCTCGGTACGCAGGCCCAGTACGGGCACTCTCCGCCCACCAGGCTGTGCTCGATTCCCACCACTGCAAGCCCCGCCTCGGCCAACCGGCCAGCGACCTCCTCGCCCCCAACGCCCAGGCCGAGGACGACGACGTCCACCTGTTCAGCCACGTCCAGCTCCCAACGCCAGATCTTGGGTCTGCCATCCACCGTAAGGGTGTAGTGCGCAGGATTGCGGCCTCACGTTAGGTGGCTTCGGCACCCGGATGAGTTACCCGATGATCGCCGGCGGCGTAGCTCGCGGCATCGTGTGGACCGCGCTCACCCCCCTGCCGCGTCGAGGAGGATCCGCGCCAGCTCGCGCGCTGGGAGAACATCGGCCAGTGGCCGGTGTCCATCTCGACCAGCCGCCAGTGCTCGTGCTCGCAGTGGTCATGCGGCTGCGCCCTCCAGGGTCAGGAGCGTGCGCTTGGCATCCGACCCACCGACGTACCCGCCGAAGGATCCGTCGGATCGGACCACCCGGTGGCACGGAACGACGACGGGCAAGGGGTTGGTCGCGCACGCGGTTCCGACTGCGCGTACCGCGTTCGGGTGTCCTGTCGCCGTCGCCACCTGCGCGTAGCTCTCCGTGTGTCCGTAGGGGATCTCGGGCAGGTGAGTGAGCACACCGAGCCGGAATCCCGTGGCCAGGCGGAAATCCAGCGGGACGTCGAACGTCCTGCGCGTGCCGCCGAAGTACTCATCGATCTCGCGGGCAGCGCCGTCCAACCTGGCCGGTGCACTGAGAACGCGTGGGCTGACCTTCTCGGCCAACGCCTGCAGCGCCTTGTCGTGGTCGCGCCCGTAGGCGACCCGGACCAGCCCCCGGTCGGTCGCGGCCAGCAGGAGCGTGCCGACCGGGGTCTCGATCGTGCGGTAGGCCACGTCGAGAACGCCGTCGGCCACCGCGGCCGCCACAAGACGGTCGTGCAGACGCCGCTGCGCCTCGTCGTCGACGGCCGGGAGCGAGGCGAACGGCCCGCCCGCCTTCGGCTCGGATGGTGCGTTCATCGGTTCTCTCCTCTATCGGTCGTGGTGCTCGCGTACGTTCTGCGGAGGGTCGCGATGCCGTCTGCCGCAGCTCGTCTCGCCGCGGCTTCGCTGCCACCGACGATCCGGGCGACCTCCCTGTGCGGTAAGCCGGCCAGGTAGTGGTAGACGACGGTCTGGCGCTGCTTGGCCGGCAGTGCCTTCAGCGCTGCCCAGAGGTCTCCGTCCCAGCCGGCGGGGTCGCCTCCTGTCCCGGCCGACCGGTCGGGAACGTCGTCGACCGGAGTTGCCCGCCTGGCCGCAGCCCTCGTGACGTCGATCGCCTTGCGATGCGCGATCGTCACCAACCAGGCCTCCACGTTCGCGTCCGGATCAAGGTCCGGGTAGGCCTTGAGAGCGGCGAGAAACGTCTCCGACCAGGCGTCCTCGGCATCCACCGGCCCCAGGACGGCCCGGCACATGCGCAGCACGGTGGGGCCGTGCTCGACGACGACCTGCTCGAAGGGCTTCACACCGGGTAGACGCTCCAACCGGCCAGAATGTGAGGTGACCTGCCGGGAGAGTCTCCCTCACAGTCGCCGGTACATGATGTGCAGTCCGACGTACCCGTCGACCGGATGGTGGAAGGCCTCGGGCACGGTCGCCAACACCTCGAAGCCGAGCGAGCGCCACAGCCCGACCGCGCGGGCGTTCGATTCCACGACCGCGTTGAACTGCATCGCTCGGAAGCCATCTGCCCGGGCCCGGTCGAGGACGTACTCGCCGAGCGCCCGCCCGACGCCACCGCCTCCATGGTCGGGGTCGACCATGAAGCTGGCAGTGGCGACGTGAGCCGCCGGCCCGCCATGGTTGGGACCGGATACCGCAGTGCCGATGATGGTGCCGTCGTCGTCGACGGCGACGACCGTGCGGCCAGGCGGCTCGGGGAACCACCAGCCACGGGCCGTCGCCTCGCCGACGTCGCGGTCCCACGAGAACGTCTCGCCGTCGGCCGCGATGCGGCGCATGAACGGCCAGATGGCAGACCAGTCGTCGGGACTCGCGTCTCTGATACGCACAGGGCCAGCTTGCCGTCAGCGGTCGCGCGCGGCCAGCCGCAGCGACTGCCACGATCCGTCGGCGTACCAGCCGCCGTCGACCGAGAGCGTGGCGCCGTTGACGAATCCGCTGCGCGCGGGGTCGGCGAGGAACGCGACCGCCTGGGCGATGTCCTCGGGTGCGGCGAAGCGGCCCATCGGCACGTGGTCGGTGATGTCCGCATCGCCGTACGCGCCCCCGGCCTGCGAGGCTTCGTCCATCTCGGTCTTGACCCAGCCTGGGCAGACGGCGTTCACCCGTACCCCGCGACCGCCCCACTCCGCAGCGAGCGTCCGGGTCAGCCCGATCAGGCCGTGCTTGCTGGCGTTGTATGCCGCCCGGTCGGCGACGCCCCGCAGGCCCGCCACCGACGCGACGTTGACGATCGCGCCCTCCCCGACCGCCAGCATCCGCCGGCCGAACTCGCGACAGAGCAGGAACGGACCGGTCAGGTTGACCTCTATCACCAGTTGCCACTCGTCCAGCGTGGTGTCTTCCAACGGCGTGATGAACGCGATCCCGGCGTTGTTGACCAGCACGTCGACGCGTCCGAAGCGCTCGATGACGGCCTCGCCGAAGGCCGTCACGTCGGCCTCGGCGCTGACGTCGCCGGTCCAGGTCAGAGTGTCCGGGCCGCCGACCAGCGGCCGGCGATCGAGCAGCGCCAGCGCGTACCCCTCGGCCGACAAGGTCTCGGTGACCCGCCGGCCGATGCCCTGCGCGGCGCCGGTCACCACCGCCACGCGGGCATCACTCACGACCGCAAGCTTAGTGCGGCTCCGGCGGGCCGATGGTGGATGCTGCAGGGCCGAACCGGTCGACGTAGATCTCTCGGCACAGCCGGAGCCTCAGTCCGCAGCGGGGATGATCGGCACCCACTCCCTGATGCCCGTCCGCGTCACGACGTCGGCGGCGGTGTACGGGTCAGCGTCGAGCAGGTCGTCGAGCTCATCGCGACTCCCGACCCGGTAGACCAGGAGCGCACCGCTGTCGTCGGCGAACGGCCCTGCCGAGACCAGCAGGCCGTCCGCGTGCAGTCGTTGCAGGTAGTCACGGTGGGACGGCCGGACCTCCAGCCGGCGGTCGTTGTCCCTGTCGAAGGCGAGCTCCAATACGTACGTCGGCATTGATGACTCCTCCCTGGGTCGGCCGTACGGGCGTGGCCACGCTACCCACGGACGCGACGGACCGGGGCTCATGGCCGCGGGTCAGCGGTCCCGCAGGAAGCGGGTCAGGCACGCGGCGACTGCCTCCGGCTGCTCGACCGGAATCAGGTGACCGGCACCCGGGAACTCGACGAACTCGGCAGCCCCGATGCCGGCGACCAAGTGCCGCGCGATCGTCACGAAGTCCGGCGCGTCCCGGTCTCCGACACCGACGAGCGTAGGGATCGTGACGTCGCCGAGACGCTCGGCTGCCGGCGGGTGCTCGTCGTCGAGCTCGAACTCGTCGACGGTGGTCTGGTTGGCCAACGCCGTCCGCATCGACGGTTCGACCGCCGCCGCGAGCGCGCGCAGCGACGGCGACCATTCCCGCACGGGCCCACGCACCCACATGTCGAGGTTGAGCCGCACTGCGGCGTCGACGTCGCCGACCTCCAGCGCCTCCTCCTCGGCGTCGAAGTACGCGCGAACGTCGGCAGACCAGTCCCAGCCGGCGATCGGGGCCGCGAGCATCACCAATGCCGTCACCCGGTCGGGGAATGCCGACGCGAAGTCCAACGCCAGCTTGCCACCGAACGAGTTGCCGGCGAAGGCCGCGGCCTCGACGTCGAGGTGCTGGAGGACCTCCACCAGGTCGTCGAGATGTCGGAACCCCGTCGCAGGCGGAGGCGACGCGCCGAAGCCGCGCAGGTCGTGGCGGATCACCGTGCGCGACGGCGCCAGGGCGGCCGCGGCAGCGTCCCACGAGGTGTGGTCGGTGACGCCCGAGTGCAGCAGGACGACGGGCGGTCCGGAGCCGTCGACCCGTACAGCGAGCCCGGAGGCGGTGAGAGCGATCACTATTCCTCTCGGTGAGCGGCCCGGTCGCCGGGCCAGATGTGGGTCGCGCGCGGCAGGATAGTCGCGTGACCATGGCAGCGGCGAGCGGGTTTCCCGCCGAGGTGCGTCCGTTCCGGCGCAGCGACCGGCAACAACTGACCGCTCTGGTCAACGCTCACGTCGCCGCAGTGCTCCCCGGCGTCTCACTGTCCGTGTCCGCCGTGATGAGCCACCTCGAGCGCGATCCGGGCGAGTACGTCGTCGACCCGTGGGTCGACGAGCGGGTCACTCTCGTGGCCGAGCAGCGCCAGCGCATCGTGGCCGCCGCCTACTTGCTCCGATACGGCTCCGAGGAGCGGGTGGGCGAGACCTACCGCGACGCCGGCGAGATCCGGTGGTTGCTGTGCTGGCCGCCGATGCCCGGCTGGCCGGACTCCGACGACGCCGGCGACCTGCTCGCCACGGCCTGCCGGGACCAGCTCGACCGTTGGCAGGTGGGTCGCAGGTACGCCGACGGCACCCTGCCGGTTCCGGCGGTGTACGGCGTCCCCGAGCAGTGGCCCCACGTCCGTGACATCTACCAGCGGGCCGGCTTCCGGCACGTCGGTCGCACCGAGATCGTGTTCGTCGCCGCGATCGCCGACCTGCCCAGGCGGCCGCCGCCGTTGCCCGGGCTGGTGGCCCGCCGCACCCTCGGGGTCAACGGCACCAGGATCTGGGCCCTGATCGAGGACGAGGTGGTGGGCTTCATCGAGGTCGACACCAACCTCGGCGAGGGCAACCGGGCAGCCGGTGTCTCGGCCTGGGCCGATGTCGGGAACCTGCAGGTCGGCGAGCACTACAGACGGGTCGGCATCGGCAGCTGGCTGGTCGGCGAGGCCGCCGACTGGTTGCGCCTGGCCGGCGTCGAGCACCTGTTGGACTACGCCGACTCCGAGGACCGCCAGGCGATCGCGTTCCTGCTCAGCAACGGCTTCCGCGAGCTCACCCGGACCATCCGCGGTCTGGTCATCCCGTAGGTCCGGTCGCCAGCGCGAGCGGGCGCTCGGCCGGTGGCGGCAGGAACACCTCGGGCCGCCCTTCGACGTGCAGCTGCGGCAGGCGTCGCTCCCACGATGCCGGCAGCCACCAGTTCGCCCGTCCGAGTAGGTGCATGACTGCGGGCACCAGCAGCATGCGCACGACCGTCGCGTCAACGAAGATCGCCGCCGCCATGCCCACCCCGATCACCTTGAGGAAGACTTCCGGGCTGGGGATGAACGCCGCGAACACCGCGACCATGATCGCCGCCGCGGCCGTGATGACCCGCCCGGTGCCGGACAGGCCGTCGACGATCGCGCGGCTGTTGTCGCGGGTGCGCAGCCACGACTCGCGCATCCGGCTGACCAGGAAGACCTCGTAGTCCATCGACAGCCCGAACAGGACGGCGAACATCAGCACCGGGATGAACGCCGGCATGGGCGTCTCGGTGTCGATCCCGATGAGC
>JBOGDU010000152.1:0-15810 GCA_050743145.1 Jiangellaceae bacterium
GGTCGACCGCACCCGCGACACGACGGTCAGTCGACCGTCACGACCTGCTTGCGGTAGTTGTTGCCGTTGCCGTTCGGGTCGTACCTCGCCTCGGTGTTCCCGGCGGCGTCGACCGAGAACCAGTGCACGGTGGTCGTTCCCGATTCCAGCGGGATCGCCGCGGCACCTTCCCGGAGGCCGGCCGAACTGACCATCGGTGAGGCGTATGTCGGGCGGCTGCCGTCGAGCGTGTAGTGGATGCTCACCGGCTCGGTTGCGTCGAAGGTGACACCCTCGTCGGTGAGAACCAGGGTCGTCTGCGGCGGCGTGACGTCGTTGCCGTGTGCGCGGGCGACCTCCAACAGCCCCACCAGGCCGTTGGAGAACTCCATCGCCTCCTGGAAGCCCTCGGCGAAGGGGGGCTGGAAGCCCACGCCGTCCCAGTCGCCCTCCTCCGGGTCCCACAGGTCGGCGCCGACCTCGAAGTCCCAGCCGAAGATGCCGCGGTTGTACCAGTGCTCGTCGGCGGAGTTGCCGGCCGCGGAATAGAGCACGTCGGAGACGGGTCCGGTCCGGCCGGGCCACACCGCCGTCCCGCGCCAGTCCTGCACGGCAGAAAGGATGTGGCTGGACGATGCCCAGAAGTAGTTCTCCTCGCCCACCGTGGGGTGCGGCAGCGGAATCCGGCCGGCGGCGATGTACGCACCGGGAGGCCACATGAAGTAGCCGCCGTAGGAGTGGACGTTCATCGCGAACCTGATGTTTTCGAACTCCTCGGTGAGCCAGACCTCGTTGCGGGCCTCCGGTTCGGACAGCTCCGACGGGCCGGAGAACACGTCGCTGGTGCACGAGCCCGAGGCACCGTCGTACCCGTCCAACCGGGAGCCGACGCTGAAGTTGCGGTTGATGTCGACGCCCCACGCGTTGCGGCGGTTCGGGTCACCGTTGTTCGGCGCGCAGTAGTTGGTCATGTTGCGTCTCTGGAAGTTGGCGTCGTAGAAGGAGTAATGGCCGCCGTCCGGGTTGACCACCGGGATGACGAAGATGTCGAGGTCGTCGACCAATTGCCTGGTGGCCGCGTCGTTCTGGTAGTTCCGTAGCAGCCTCTCGGCGGTCTCGACGGCCACCAGCGGCGTCACCCACTCCCGCGCGTGCTCCTGCGAGTAGGCCAGCACCCCGGTCTGCGACCCGTCGCGGTCTTTGCCGATCCGGATCGCCCGCATCTGGAACGGCTCCCGCGAGATGGACTCGGGGGCGTCGAGGAAGTCGGAGAGCTGTTCGGAGTCCACGACGGTGACGCCGTTGCCGGCGTTGCCCCGGTACGTCGATGCCGACATGAGTGCGGAGGCAGCCGGGGATGCGTTGATCGCCGCCACGACCTGCGCGGCCGTGCTGACGAGGGCGCCCGAGCTGTCCGTTGCCAGCGACACCACGACCGTGCCGTTCTCGACGGTGACGGTAAGCGGGCTGTTGGGAACACCGGGGTTGCGTGTCTCGAGGCCGAGGTCGTTGCCGCCCTCGTGTCCCCATGCATGCGACGTCACGTAGAACGCGTTGCTCGTGACCGTGCCGATCAGAGCCTGCGCATACCGCCGGTAGCCGTTGGTCTGGTACGGCAGGTCGACGATCTCGGCGAGGGCGGGGAACTCCGCGGCGAGCTCCTCGATCCGCTGGTAGACCTCTGTGGGGTCCATGTAGTGGTCGACAAAGCCGGTGGCGACGTGTGGGCCGTCGCTCTTGCGTGGTTCGCCGAGCCACTCGACGACCGGAGCGGTTGTCACACCGCCCATGCTGCTGGTGATCGTCACCTGGTCAGGGACGTCGTCGACCGCGATCGGCTCGTTGAACCGGTGGTAGAGGTACTGGCCGGCGTCGACGAAGCGGCTCATGGTCTGGCTGCCGCCGTCCCAGCTCACCGTGAGCACGGTGGAGCTGTCGGCGCCGGTGGAGCTCTTCACCTCGATGTTGAGGTAGGTCACCCCGCCGATGCTGGTGAACCACTCCGACCGCAGCACGGTCAGCGTGTCGGTGGCCAGCGTCGAGAGCTGGTCGAGCCGTTGGATCGCGGCATCACGCTCCGCGACGACAGCTTCGGTCTGCTCGGCCGTCACGACCGCACCACCCACAGCGAAGCCACGCGCTCGCAGCTCGTCCTGCTCCTCCTGAGTGGCGACGACATGGACCTCCAGGCCGCCGGGGACCGGCCTGGTGTACTCGGTGACGTCGGCGCCGGCCGCGATCAGGTCGATGACGCCGGCCTGGTCGTCGACGACGACCTCGACCAGGTCGGCGTCCTCCTCGGCGCCGAGCGGCACCACGGGCTCGTCATCGGGTTCGGGGTCGGCACCGGCCGCGAGCGGCAGCCCGGCGATGATCAGGGGAAGCGCCGCTACGACGGCGAGCCGTCGAAGCGATCGCCCGGTCATGGGAGCCATGGCGTCTCCTCGATTGAGGTGTGCCGTGTGACATATGACACTGCTTAGTATCCAAGGGGGTGTCGCTGTCACGCGTCAATGCCCTACAGGCCGGTAACCTCTCCGCACCTGTACTTCACGAGGCTTGGGGACCGTTCACCAGGGTCCGGCGCCTGGTGAACAGTCCACCAGGGTGGTGAACGTGATCAACGGGCGTCCGCGGGCGAGGGTCAGAGCTTGCGGAGGCGGATCCGCCGGACGGAGTGGTCGCGGTCCTTGTACAGGACCAGGGTGGCTCGGCCGCGGGTCGGTTGGATGTTCTGCTCCAGGTTGGGGCCGTTGATCGTGTCCCAGAGGCGCTCGGCCTGGGACACCGCGGCTTCATGATCGAGGTCGGCGAAGCGGTGGAAGTAGGAGGCGGGGTCGCGGAACGCCGTGTCGCGCAGTCGCAGGAAGCGCGAGACGTACCAACGCCGCACATCGTCCGCCTCGGCGTCGACGTAGATCGAGAAGTCGAAGAAGTCGCTGACCGCGAGGCCCGAGATGCCGTCGCGGCGCGGGCGGGCGGGCTGCAGGACGTTGAGGCCCTCGAGCACGACGATGTCCGGCCGACGAAGCACGACCTGCTCGCCCGGAACGATGTCGTAGCTCAGGTGCGAGTAGACCGGCGCACTGATCTGCCCGGAACCGGACTTGACCGCGGCCACGAAGCGCAGCAGGGCCCGCCGGTCGTACGACTCGGGGAACCCCTTGCGGTCCAGCAACCCCCGGTGCTGCAACTCGGCGTTGGGAAGGAGGAACCCGTCGGTGGTGACGAGCGCGACGTCGGGATGGTCCGGCCAGCGCGCGAGCAGCAGGCGCAGTAGGCGGGCGGTGGTCGACTTGCCGACCGCCACCGAGCCGGCGATCCCGACGACGTAGGGCGTGCGCTCCGGAAACGTGCCGAGAAAGGACCTGGTGGTCTCGTGCAGCCGGCCGATGGCGCGCGTGTGCAGGTTCAGCAGCCGCGAGAGAGGCAGGTAGACGTCGCGGACCTCGTCGAGGTCGACCTCGTCGCCGAGGCCCCGAACGGCGTCGAGTTCCTCGGCGGTGAGCGGGAGCGGCGTCCTGTCCCTGAGGCGAGACCACTCCGGCCGGTCCAGGTCGACGAACGGCGATGCGTCCAGCGGCTGGGTCACGGGCTCATCCTGCCCTGGGCGTACCCTGTCCGCCGTGTGCGGGATCGTGGGATACGTCGGTGACCAGTCCGCCATCGACGTCGTGATCGAGGGCCTGCGTCGCTTGGAGTACCGCGGCTACGACTCGGCCGGTGTCGCCGTGGTGGCCGACGGTGCGCTCGCCTCGGCGAAGCGGGCTGGAAAGCTGGCGAACCTCGAGAAGGCGCTCGGCGACCGGCCGCTGCCGTCCTCGACGACCGGTCTCGGCCACACCCGCTGGGCCACTCACGGAGCGCCGACCGATCGCAACGCCCACCCCCACCTCGACGAGTCCGGCCGGGTCGCGGTCATCCACAACGGGATCATCGAGAACTTCGCCCGGCTGCGGGCCGGGCTGGAGGAGTCCGGGGTCGCGTTCGAGTCCGAGACCGACACCGAGGTGGTCTCGCACCTGCTCGCGGCCGAGGTCGCCGCCGGATCCGACCTGGCCGAAGCCATGCGCGCCGTCTGCCGCCGCCTCGAGGGCGCGTTCACGCTGCTGGCCGTCCATGCCGACGTGCCCGACCGGGTGGTGGCCGCGCGCCGTAACTCACCCCTGGTCATCGGCCTCGGCGACGGCGAGAACTTCCTGGCCTCCGACGTCGCCGCGTTCATCGCGCACACCCGCGAGGCGATGGAGATCGGCGAGGGGCAGGTCGTCGAGATCACCGCGGAGAGCGTGACGCTGACCGACTTCGACGGTGGGCCGGTCGAAGAGAAGCGCTATCACGTCACCTGGGACGCCTCCGCCGCCGAGAAGGGCGGCTACGACTACTTCATGCTCAAGGAGATCGCTGAGCAGCCCCGGGCCGTCGCCGACACCCTGCTGGGCAGGGTCGGCTCGGACGGACGCCTCTTGCTGGATGAGATGCGGCTGTCCGACGACGAGCTACGTGACGTCGACAAGGTCATCGTCATCGCCTGCGGCACGGCTTACCACGCCGGCATGGTCGCGAAGTACGCGATCGAGCACTGGACCCGGGTGCCGTGCGAGGTCGAGCTGGCCAGCGAGTTCCGCTACCGCGACCCCGTCGTGGACCGGCAGACGCTGGTCGTGGCGATCAGCCAGTCCGGTGAGACCATGGACACGCTGATGGCGCTGCGGTACGCGCGCGAACAGGGCGCCCGGGTCCTGGCCATCTGCAACACCAACGGCGCCACCATCCCGCGTGAGTCCGACGCCGTGCTCTATACCCACGCCGGACCCGAGGTCGCCGTCGCGTCGACCAAGGCCTTCCTCACCCAGCTCGTCGCGTGCTACCTGGTCGCCCTCTACCTCGGGCAGGTGCGGGGCACCAAGTGGGGCGACGAGATCAACGCCGTCGTCCGCGAGATCGCCGACCTGCCGTCCAAGGTCGACCAGGTGCTCGAGACGATGGAACCCGTGCGGGTCCTCGCGCGCGGGCTGGCCGATGTGACCTCGGTGCTGTTCCTGGGGCGGCACGTCGGCTTCCCGGTCGCCCTCGAGGGTGCGCTGAAGCTCAAGGAGATCGCCTACATGCACGCCGAGGGCTTCGCCGCCGGCGAGCTCAAGCACGGGCCGATCGCTCTGGTGGAGGAGGGCGTGCCGGTCTTCGTGGTCGTCCCGTCGCCTCGAGGCCGCTCGGTCCTACACGACAAGATCGTCAGCAACATCCAGGAGATCCGAGCGCGAGGGGCACTCACGGTGGTGATCGCCGAGGAGGGTGACGACGCCGTCGTTCCCTATGCCGACCACCTGATCCGGGTGCCGGTCTGCCCGACCCTGCTGCAGCCCGTCGTGGCGACGGTGCCGCTGCAGGTCTTCGCCTGCGAGATGGCGAGCATGCGGGGATTCGACGTCGACCAGCCGCGCAACCTGGCCAAGAGCGTCACGGTCGAATAGCGCGCATCGCCCGTGTCACCCGCGGCGGCGACGCGAGGGCTCGCCGCCGGACGCTGCGAGAGTTCCCATGATCATGTCGACTTCACGGCCATATGGGAGGTGAAGTCGACATGATCACCGGGTGGGATGCCAGGCTGGGCCCGTGATCGTGGGCGTGGGAGTCGACGTCGTCGACGTCGCGCGGTTCGCCGAGACGATCGAACGCACGCCCCGCCTGCTCGACCGGGTGTTCACGGCGCGGGAACGCGAGCGGCCGATCGCGTCGCAGGCGGCCCGGTTCGCGGCCAAGGAGGCACTGGCCAAGGCGCTGGGTGCGCCGGAGGGGCTGCGGTGGCAGGACGCCGAGGTGGTGACCACGGCGGACGGACGCCCATGGTTCGAGGTCCGCGGCTCGGTGGCGGACCGGTGCAAGGAACTGGGCGTCGACGGCGTCCACCTGTCGATCTCGCACGATGCAGGCATCGCCTCGGCAATGGTCGTCCTGGAAGGAACGTCGTGATCGGTGCATACCCGGTTCAGCACATCAGAGCGGCCGAGACCGCCCTGATGGTCCGGCTGCCCGGCGGCGCTCTCATGCAGCGTGCGGCCGCTGCGCTGGCCTCGCGGTGCGCCGGCCTGCTCGGGGGAGTCTACGGCGCCCGGGTGGTGGTGCTCGTAGGCGCCGGGGACAACGGGGGCGACGCTCTGCACACGGGGGCCCGGCTGGCACGGCGGGGCGCACGCGTCGACGCCGTGCTCGTGCGGCCCGAGCGCGCCCATACGGAAGGACTGGCCGCCCTTCGACGCGCGGGTGGCCGGGTGGTGGGCGACCCGGCCCGGGCGATCGCCGGGTCCGATCTCGTGATCGACGGGCTGGTCGGCATCGGCGGCTCCGGTGGACTGCGGGCGGACGCGGCGCGCCTGGCCGACCTGGCCGGGGAACGCGGCGGGCTGGTCGTGGCGGTCGACCTGCCGAGCGGCGTCGACGCGGACACCGGTGAGCTGCCCGGCTCGCACGTCGTGGCCGACGTGACCGTGACGTTCGGGGCACGGAAGATCGCACTCGTCGTCGACCCGGCCGCAGCCGCCGCCGGCCGGGTCGAACAGATCGACATCGGCCTCGGCCCGTTCCTCCCGAATCCGACGGTGGAGGTGCTGGAACCCGCAGACGTCGCCGACCTGCTACCCCGGCCCGGGCGCGACGCCGACAAGTACGCGCGTGGTGTGGTCGGAGTGCTCGCCGGTTCGGCGGCGTTCACAGGTGCCGCGGTGCTCACGGTGGGCGGCGCCGTACGCGGAGGCGCGGGCATGGTCCGCTACGTGGGCGACGACGACGTGGCAGGTGAGGTGCGCAGTCACTGGCCGGAGTCGGTGACCGCGAGCGGCCGGGTCCAGGCCTGGGTCGCCGGTCCTGGTCTCGGCGCCGACGCTGACCGTGCCCGCGCTGTCGGCGCGGTCCTGGCCGCAGCCGAACCGGCGGTGGTCGACGCCGATGGTCTGCGCTTCCTGCCGCCCCGGCTCGAGGCGCCGACGTTGCTCACCCCCCATGCCGGAGAACTGGGGCGGCTGCTCGGCGTGAATCGTCACGACGTCGAGGCCCGGCGGTTGCACCACGCGCGCGCCGCCGCGACCCGCTGGAACGCGGTGGTGCTGCTCAAGGGCTCCACCACGCTGGTCGTGGCGCCCGACGGCCGCGTCCGCGCCAACCCGACCGGCACGCCGGCCCTGGCCACGGCCGGCTCGGGTGACGTCCTCGCTGGGCTCGCGGGGGCACTCCTGGCCGCGGGCCTCCACCCGTTCGACGCCGGAAGTGTGGCCGCCTACATTCACGGCGTCGCCGGTCGGCTGGCGGCGGAACCGGCGGTGTACCCGAGTGCGACCGACGTCCTCGACGCGCTGCCAAGGGCGATCGCCAGGGCTGAGAGAATGACCGTATGAGCGAAACGCCCGTTCCCCACGCGGAGGTGCGCGTCGACCTCGGCGCGATTCGCGACAACGTCGCCGAACTACGCCGCCGCGCCAGCAGTGCCGGGGTCATGGCGGTGGTGAAGGCCGACGGGTACGGCCACGGGCTTGTTCCCTCTGCCCGTGCGGCCCTCGCGGGCGGAGCCACCTGGCTCGGCACGGCCGTGCTGGCCGAGGCGCTGGCACTGCGTGCGGCCGGCGTGCCGGGGCGGATCTTGGCGTGGCTCTCGGCGCCCGGGGAGCGTTGGGGCGACGCGATCGACGCCGACATCGATGTGTCCGCGGCTGCCGCATGGGCCGTCGAAGAGATCGCCGCAGCCGCCGCGGTGACGGGCCGCGCGGCGCGCGTCCACCTCAAGGTCGACACCGGGCTGGGCCGCTCGGGCGCGGCGGTGAGCGACTGGCCCAGCGTTGTCGACGCCGCGCTGAAGGCGCAGGCGGACGGGCTGGTCGAGGTCGTCGGGCTCTGGTCACACTTCGCGATCGCCGACGCACCGGGTCACCCGACCGTCGTCGGACAGATAGAGACGTTCAAGGAAGCCGTCGCGCTCGCCGAGTCCCGTGGCGTCTCACCCGAGGTCCGCCACCTGGCCAACTCCGCGGCGACGCTCACCCGACCGGACGCCCGCTTCGACCTGGTCCGCCCCGGACTGGCCGTGTACGGCCTGTCGCCGGTGCCCGACCAGGCAGCGCCGCACGAGGTCGGCCTGCGTCCGGCGATGTCGGTCCGGGCCAGGCTCGCCCTGGTCAAGAGGGTGCCGGCCGGACAAGGCGTGTCCTACGGACACTTCTACGTCACCGACCGGGAGACCACCCTCGGGCTCGTACCGCTCGGGTACGCCGACGGAGTTCCCCGGCACGGCTCGTCCGGTGACGGAGGTCCGGGCGCGCCCGTTCTCGCCGCCGGCCGGGTCCGTCCGGTCGCCGGCCGGGTCTGCATGGACCAGTTCGTGCTCGACCTCGGGGACTCCCCGGCCACGGCCGGCGACGAGGTGGTGCTGTTCGGCGACGCGTCGGCGGGCGAGCCCACGGCGCAGGACTGGGCACAGGCCTGCCGCACGATCTCCTACGAGATCGTCACGCGCTTCGGCCCCCGGTTGCCGCGGACCTACGCACTCGCCCAGGAGGTCGGTGCGTGAGCCGTCTGTTCCAGCTCGGCCGAGCGGCCGGGTCGGTGGGTGCCGCCCTGGGCGTGGCGGCGGCGGGTGCGGCCGTCGGGTTCGCGGCCGAGCGGTACGTCGTCGGCCGGTCGCTGCGCGGTGACGACCCCTACGCCGACGAGGAGTTCGGTTCCCTGCGTGGAACCCCGCACATTGTGACGACCGACGACGGCATCGACCTGCACGTCGAGGTCGACGAGGCGCGGTCGCCCGTTACCGTCGTGTTCACGCACGGGTACGCGCTCAACCAGGACTCGTGGCACTTCCAGCGCCGCGATCTCGCCGGGGCGGCGCGGCTGGTGTTCTGGGACCAGCGCTCGCACGGCCGCTCGATGCGGGCACCCGACGAGAGCATCACCGTCGAGCGGCTCGGCCGTGATCTCGGCGAGGTACTCGATGCGATCGTCCCCCGCGGACCGGTTGTGCTGGCCGGGCACTCGATGGGCGGCATGACGATCCAGGCGCTTGCGGCCGAACGACCCGAGCTGTTCGGCGACCGGGTGGTCGGTGTCGCGCTGATCGCGTCCAGCGCCAGGGACCTCGGCGCTGTGTCGCTCGGCCTGCCCGGACCGCTGGGGCGTGTGGCGCACAAGGTGGCTCCCGGGGTCGTCGCCGCCCTGGCCCGGCGGCCGGAGTTGGTCGAGCGCAGTCGCCGGGCCGGCAGCGACCTCGGTTACGTGCTGACCCGCCGGTACTCGTTCGTCGAGAGCAGGTCCCCCTCGCTGGTCGAGTTCACGGCGGCGATGAACGCCTCGACACCGATCGAGGTCGTCGCCGACTTCCTCCCGCTGTTCTCCGGCCACGACGGCAGGGCGGCGCTCCCTGTGCTGGCCCGCGTGCCGGTCCTGGTCATCGGTGCCGTCGGCGACCTGTTGGCACCGGTCGAGCACAGCCGGGAGCTGGCCGAGTCGCTGCCGGACGCGTCCTACGTGGAGGTCGCCGACGCCGGTCACATGGTGCTGCTGGAACGGCACGACATCGTGACCTCGCACCTGAGGGAGCTTGTCGACCGGGTCACGGCCGAGCTGCCGCCGGCTGTGCGCCGCGGCGGCCGCTGGCGGTGGCGGCACCGGTGAGCACGATCGGTCCGGTGGAGGTCGCCGACGCCGCGGACATGCGGGTGCTGGGCGCCGCTCTGGCACGCGATCTCCGCGCCGGTGACCTGGTGCTGCTCGGCGGGGAACTCGGAGCGGGAAAGACGACCCTGACGCAGGGCATCGGTGCCGGGCTCGACGTCAGGGGGCCCGTCACGTCGCCGACCTTCGTGATCGCACGCGTGCACGAGTCGCTGTCCGGAGGGCCGCCGTTGGTCCACGTCGACGCCTACCGGCTCGGCGGTTGGGCCGAGCTGGAGGACCTCGACCTGGAGGCGACCCTGGACGAGGCGGTCACCGTCGTGGAGTGGGGCGAAGGCCTGGCCGAGGGACTCGCGCCGGACCGGCTCGACGTGCACATCCACCGGACGGTGGGTGAGACGTCATCGAGTTCCCATGGAGACGTTCGCGAGGTCACGATCACCGGCGTCGGCGCCCGCTGGGCAGGGGTGGACATACGGCCCTAACCTGCTGGAATGGAACTCCTCGAGCGGGACGCGCAACTCAGCCTGCTCGACGAGGCGCTGGACAGTGCGGCGGCAGGCCACGGCCGGGTCGCTCTGGTGTCCGGCGACGCCGGCATCGGCAAGACCAGCCTCGTGCGTGCACTCGTCGACCGTCACCGGGACGGGGCGAGGCTGCTCTGGGGCATCTGCGACGACCTTTCGACACCGCGTGCGTTCGGACCGTTGTACGACGTGGCAGGCGACGTGGGGGTCGACCTGGCCTCGGCGCTGGTCGAGGGTGCACCGCCGGACCGGTTGCTGGACCTCGTGCTCGCGGAGGTGGCGCGACCGCCAGGTCCGGCCGTGCTGGTCATCGACGACCTGCACTGGGCCGACCAGGCGACGCTGGACCTGGTCGTCTTCCTGGCCCGCCGGATCGACGCGCTGCCCACGCTGCTCGTTCTGGCCTACCGGCCGGGAGAGATGGGCCTGGATCATCCTCTGCTTCGAACGCTGGGCCGCATCCCCGCGCACGTGGCCGTGCGGGTGCCGCTGGAGCCGTTGTCGGTCGCCGCCGTCGGCGCGTTGGCCGGCGGTGATGCCGCTGAGCTGCATGACCTGACCGGAGGCAACCCGTTCTACGTGTCCGAGTTCCTCGCGGCGCCCGGGGCGGTGCCGAGGTCTGTTGTCGACGCCGTGCTCGCGCGGGTCGCACGGTTGCCCGAGCCCTCGCGCCGCCTGCTCGAGTTCGTCGCGCTCAGCCCTGCCCGGGTCGAGAGAGCACAGCTCGACGAGCACGTTCCGGGGTGGGCGATCGCGGTCGTGGAGCCCGACCGCCAGCGCATCGTCTCGATCCATCGCGACGCCGTCACCTTCGGACACGAGATCGCCCGGCAGGCCGTCGCCGGTATGGTGCCGGCCGCACGTGCGGCGGAGGTCCATCGTGGCCTGTTGGAGACCCTCATCCGCACGCACGGCGACCCCGCCCGCATCGTTCATCACGCCGTCGCTCTCGGCGACGCCGACGCGATAGTCACCTACGGGCTCGCGGCCGCCCGTCAGGCCGTCCGCTGTCACTCCAACCGCGAGGCGATGGCTCATTTCCGGCGCGTGGGAGAGCTGGCCGCGCGGCTGTCGCCCGCGGAACGGGCAGCTCTGTTCACAGAGTGGATGTCGGTCTGCATCGACATGGGTGACATCGAGCAGGCCGGGCAGGTCGGGCACCGCGCGCTCGCCATCAGACGGTCTCTCGGCGACACCATCGGCACCGGCCGCATGCTGGTCCGGCTGGCACAGACGTCCTGGGTCCTCGGACAAGGCTCCGTCGGCGACCGGCACGTCGACGAGGCGATCTCGGTCCTTTCTGCCGGACCGGCGGGCACGGAGCTCGCCGACGCCTTCGCGGCACGCGCGGCGCGCGACATGATGCTCTGGCGCGCGTCCGGCGCGTCGATGTGGGCGCAGCGAGCGGCCGATCTTGCCCGCGAATGCGGGGACGACAGGGTCCAGGCATACGCACTCATGGTCATCGGCATGACGGACTTCCTCCTGGGCCGGGACGGAACCGGCACGATGGAGGAGGGAATCGAGATAGCTCGCGCGGCCGGCGACCACCACACGGTATGCGTGACCTATGCCAACCTGGCCGAGACCGCGATCGAGTACCGACGGCACGACCGTGCGCTGCGCCATCTCGACCACGGGACCGCCTGGGCCGACGAGCACGAGGTGCTGAGCGTGCTCGGCTACCTGATCAGCCTGCGGAGCCGGCTCGAACTCGATCGGGGACGGTGGGACGACGCCGATGCGCTGGCCGGATCGGTGCTGACCGAGATGCCGGCGAGCCCGCTCAACCAGCTCAATGCTCTCTACACCGCCACGCGTCTGCACGTCCGGCGTGGTGATGCGGACGCCGAGACTCTGGTCCGCCGGTTCGTCACCGCGGCGGAACGGACCGGAGAGTTGCAGCGGCTGGTCGTGGCTGCTGTTGCGCGCGCCGAGTGGGCCGACCTCACCGGCCGACTGGCATCCGAACGAACGGCCCTGCGCGACCTCCTCGGTCGGCTGAGCGCCACCGAGCAGTCCTGGGCCATCGGCGAGGTGGCGATCTGGCTGGCCCGCGCCGGTAAGCGTGACACGGTTGCCGATGGTGCCGCCGCGCCCTTCCGGCTGGAGCTCGACGGCGACTGGCAGGCGGCCGCAACGGTATGGGAGGACCTCGGCTGCCCGTACGAGCGGGCCGATGCCCTGGTTCACAGTGGACAGACCGACGCGATCCTGGCCGCGCTGCCCATCCTGGACGGCCTGGGTGCCACCGCCGCGGCGAACCGTGCTCGCGAGAAGCTTCGTCGCCGAGGTGTGCAGCAGGTCCCACGCGGTCCCCGGCAGGCGACCCGGGCGAACCCGGCCGGCCTCACGCAACGACAGGTCGACGTGCTCGGGCTCGTCGCGCAGGGGCTGACGAACGCCGAGATCGCCGACCGGCTCGTGGTGTCGGTCCGCACGGTCGACCACCATGTCGCGGCGGTCCTCACCAAGCTCGCCGTCGGGAACAGGCGGCAGGCAGCCGAGCTCGCCCGCGGCCTCGGCGTCACTGCGGCGGACGCGGTGGCCGTCGACTGACCCCGGCCGAAGCCAAGCGTGCTGACGCGTCGGCGAACTGGTGCCACCATGCCTGCATGGGGGCGGGCTGGTCGAACGCGATGCCGAGCTGGAAGCGCTCGTCGCGTCCGTCGGGGCCGCCGCCGCGGGCGAGGGTTCGGCGATGCTCGTTCTCGGCGAGGCCGGCATCGGGAAGACCAGCCTGATCCACGAGTTCCTGCGGTCTGTCGAGGGCGAGGTACGCGTCCTGATGGGTGCCTGCGACGACCTGCTGACCCCTCGAACCCTCGGTCCGTTGCGTGACGCCGCCGCAGCGGTCGGCGGGCCGTTGGCGGCGGCGTTCTCCGGCGAGCCGGACCGGGAGAGCGTCTACCGTGCCCTGCTCGACGAGCTCTCGCGAACCGATGCGCCGACGATCCTGGTGGTCGAGGACGTCCATTGGGCCGACGACGCGACGTTGGACGCGTTACGTTTCGTCGCCCGGCGGCTGGATCGCCTCCGGGCGGTCGTCATCCTCTCCTACCGGGACGACGAGTTCCCACCCGACCACCTCCGGCAGTTGCTCGGGGCGCTGTCCGGTTCCACCGTCCGCCGGCTGGTCCTGCGCCGGCTCAGCAAGGACGCGGTCATCCGGCTGACCAGGACGGCTGGAGTGGACCGTCCGGCCGTATTCGCGACCACCGACGGCAATCCGTTCTTCGTGAGCGAGGTGCTCTCGTCACCGACCGCCGATGTCCCGGCCACCGTCGTCGACGCAGTCCTGGCCCGGGTCCATCAGCTGACGCCGGAGTCGCAGGTCGCGCTCGACCAGCTCGCGGTCGTGCCCTCCCACGTGGAGAGCTGGCTGGTGACTGCGCTGCTCGGGGACGTCGGCCCGCTGGTCGAAGCAGAGCAACGCGGCATGGTCGAGCTCCGCCCGGAGAGATTCACCTTCCGCCACGAGCTCGCCCGTCACGCGCTGGAGCGCAGCATGCCCGCCTCGCGGCGGATGGCGTTCAACCGTGCGGTGATGGTCGCGCTCCTGGCGCACGACCACGCCGATCTGTCCAGGATCATGCACCACGCGGCGGCTGCCGGTGAGATTCCGGTGATCCTCTCGCATGGGCCGCAAGCTGCCCGCGAGGCCGCACAGGCAGGGGCCCACAGCCAGGCGCTGGCGCACTACGAGCACGTCGTCGCACACATCGACGCGTTGCCCGCCGACGCCCAGGCGCAGATCTTGGTCGAGTACGCCTGGCAGTTGTACGCCGCCTATCGCTTCGTCGAGGCGGTGGAGGTAGCCGAGAGAGCGTCGCGGCTCTGGGCCCGGATCGGTGACCGGGTGGCCTTCGGTGAGGCGCTGGTCGCCGTGTCGCGCGCGTCGTACATGGCCGACCGGCCGGGCCCGGCGAGGGCGGCGATCGAGCACGCGGTGCGGGTGCTCACCGGCACCGACGAGACGGCGGCGCAGGCCTACGCCCAGACCTACTACGGTGCGGTGCTGTCGCTGACCGATCAGTTCGAGGCTGCGCTGGAGCAGCTCGGGCCCGCCAGGGAACTGGCCGAGCGCTCGAATCGTCCGGACCTGGTCGCGCTCTGCCTCGACTACGTCGGTTGGACGCGCGTGGCTGTGGGCGACGCACACGGGGTCGACGACCTGCGGGCCAGCCTCGAGCTGGCAAGGTCGATCACGCATTACGAGTACGTGGCGCGGGCCTACACCAATCTCGCGGAGGCGTTCTACCACCTGCGCGACCTCGATGCCCTCCAGCGGTGCGTAGCGGACGGCGTCCAGTACTGCACCGACCATGATCTGCCGGCGCATGCGTACAGCCTGCAGGCGCACAGCGCCATGCTGATGATGGTGCGCGGCGACCTCGAGGGCAGCGAGGAGCTACTGCGAGATCTCGTCGCCGAGGTCCCCGACGCCGGTCAGCTGGCGCGGCTCACCCTGCCCACGCTGGGCAGGGTGCTGGCCCGGCGGGGAAGTCCGGAGGCCGAGCAGGTGCTCGACCGGGCGTGGGAGATCGCGCTGCGAGGTGACGCTCTGCTGTCGTTGGCACCGGCCGGGCTCGCGCGTATCGAGTGGGCGTGGCTGACCGGCGATGTCGCCCGCGCCCAGCCGCAGATCGATGCTCTGCTCGATCGCACGGCCACCGCAGGTGGTTTCCGCTGCCGAGGCGAGTTGCTCCGCTACCTGGATCGCGCCGGTGTTCCTGTCCAGCCCTTCACCGGCTGCCCCGAGGAGTGGGCCGTCGGCCTGCGCGGCGACTGGCGTGCTGCGGCCGGGACGTGGGCGCGGATCGGCGATCCCTACGAACGGGCATTGGAGCTGGCCGGCTCGGGCGAGGCCACGCCCATGCTGGAGGCCCTGGAAGTGCTCCACGGCATGGGCGCCTCGGCTGCGGCGAAGCTCGTGCGGCAGCGGTTGCGAGGTCTGGGTGTGACCCGGTTCCCGCGGTCCCGTGGTGCGGTCGCCACGGCCCACCCGTCCGGGCTGACCGATCGCCAGCTCGAGGTGCTGGCACTGCTGGCCGAAGGACTCACCAATGCCGAGATCGCCGATCGACTGGTGGTGTCGACCCGGACGGTGGACCACCACGTGTCGGCCATCCTCACCAGACTGGGTGCCGCCACGCGCCGGGAGGCCGTCCGGATGGCCGCCGACCTTCGACTCGTGACCGACTGATGACACCACGCGGCCGCCGGCCGCCGGCGAGTTCGAAGGCTTGCAGCTAGGCGACGGCCTCACGGACGGCGGGTCGGCCGTACGCAATGGCCCCGGCCAGGTATGCGGCGTCGTCTCCGACTCCGTCGATGAAATTCGACTTGCGCCGGTACAGCCAGCGCAGGCCGAGAAAGAACAGCCCGGGGGCGGCCGTGACGCCACGGCGCTGCACTGGCTCACCGTCGGCGTCGAAGACGGAGGCGTTGATCCACGAGTAGTCGTGGCGGTACCCGGTGGCCCAGACGATCGTCGTCACTCCGGCCCGGGCCAGATCGAGTGTGCGCGGCGCCTGGTGCGCCCACGCTGTCGACGCCGGCGGCACGGCGTCCTCGACCGGTGCGTCGACTCCGTGCCGTTCTACGTACTCGTCGACCGCGTCCTGCAGGCGGCGGACGTTCCGGTCGG
>JBOGDU010000153.1:0-8642 GCA_050743145.1 Jiangellaceae bacterium
CGCCGGCGCGAGCCCGGACGACAAGTGCCGCGCCCGGCTCGTCGGCGTCTGCTGCTGCGAACGGCGGGCCGTCTCCCACCGGACCGCGTCCGACCGCAGTCGGCGGAGGTGTCGCGGCCGGCTCGGCGGCCGTGAACGAGCTGCTCAAAGTCCTCGGCGAGGTGGCCACACAGCTGCTCGGACCCGACGGCGAGGAGCGCGCGGTCCAGGCGATCGGCTTCCTGCGGAGGCGGCTGACCGGCGACTACGACGTCGACCCCTTCGGCTTCGACGAGGAGCTCACCGAGACCGCCCTGCTGCCGCTCCTTCGACCGTTGTACCGCTACTGGTTCCGGGTCGACGTCCGCGGCATCGAGAACATCCCGGCCCACGGTTCGGCCCTGGTCGTCGCCAACCACTCCGGCACCATCCCGCTCGACTCGCTGATGACCCAGGTGGCCGTCCGCGACGAACACCCCGCCCGGCGCCACCTGCGGATGCTCGGGGCTGACCTCGTCTTCCAACTGCCGTTCGTCGCCGACCTCGCTCGCAAGAGCGGCACGACGCTGGCCTGCAACGAGGACGTCGAGCGACTCCTGGGCGCCGGTGAGCTCGTCGGGGTGTGGCCCGAGGGCTTCAAGGGCATCGGAAAGCCGTTCGCCGAGCGGTACAAGCTGCAGCGCTTCGGCCGCGGTGGGTTCGTTGCTGCGGCGATCCGGTCCGGCGCGCCGATCGTCCCGTGCGCGATCGTCGGCGCCGAGGAGATCTATCCGCTGATCGGCAACCTCGGCAGCCTCGCCCGCCTGCTGGGAGTGCCCTACGTGCCGGTGACACCGACGTTCCCCTGGCTCGGCCCGCTCGGGCTCGTGCCCCTACCGTCCAAGTGGATCATCGAGTTCGGTGAGCCGATACCCACCGATGTCCACCCCGACGGTGCCGCCGACGACCCGATGCTGGTCTTCGACCTCACCGACCGGATCCGCGAGACCATCCAACAGACGCTGCGCTCGTTGCTCGACCGCCGCCGCAGCACCTTCTTCTGACCTCGCATCAGTTGATCACGTTCACCATGATCCGAGACCGTTCACCAGGGTCCGGCGCCTGGTGAACGGTCCACCAGGGTGGTGAACGTGATCAACGAACACCCGATCAGCGCCGGCGGTTGCGGCGGCGTGCCGCCGCGAGACCGCCGAGGGCGCCTCCGACGGCGCCGGCTCCCGCCGCAACGCCGATCGCGGTGTTGCGTCGGCGTGCCCGGTAGTCGCGAATCCGCCAGCCGTGTTGTCTGGCGTGTGCCCGCAGGGCTGAGTCCGGGTTGATCGCGCAGGGATGTCCGACCAGCGACAGCATGGGGATGTCGTTCGCCGAGTCGCTGTATGCAGAGCAGCTCTCCAGTTCCAGACCCTCCCGCACGGCCAGCGCCCGCACGGCCTCCGCCTTGGCCGGACCGTGCAGCAGGTCGCCGACCAGCCGGCCGGTGTAGATGCCCTCGACATGCTCGGCAACGGTCCCGAGCGCGCCTGTGAGGCCGAGTCGCTTGGCGATGATGGTCGCGACCTCGACGGGTGCGGCTGTGACGAGCCACACGCGTTGACCCTGGTCGAGGTGGCCTTGGGCGATGGCCCGCGTGCCGGGCCAGACCTTGTCCCGCACCACGTCGTCGAAGATCTCCTCGGCCATCTCCTTCAACTCGGCCACCGAGCGGTGGGCGATGAACGACAATGCGGCCGAGCGTGCGCTGTCGACGTGCCCGGGATCCTCGGCGCCGAGGCGGAACTGCACCTGCTGATAGCCGAACCGGGCGATGTCGCGAACGGTGAACAGCTTGCGGGCGTACAGGCCACGGGCCAGGTAGAAGATCGCCGCTCCGCGCAGGATGGTGTTGTCGAGGTCGAAGAACGCAGCGCCACGCGAGTCGGGCAGGACGTCTACGCCGGCCTCGGCCGCACCGGCAGCGGCGGCTGCCTCGCCGGCGAGCACGGACCGGTCACGTAGGCTCCGGTGCTGCCGGAAGGGCATGGCCCGAGCGTAGCGGCGACGCGTGGACGGCCCCGGGCCAACAACCCAAGGTCGGCAGTGGTCACGGAGACGAGGGGCGGACGATGACGAGTACGGGCTCCCGGTCCCGCGTGCTGCTGCTCGGCAAGCCCGGCTGCCACCTCTGCGACGAGGCTCGCCGGGTGGTGTCCCGCGTGTGCGCCGAGATGGACGTGGCCTGGGAGGAACGCAGCATCGTCGGCGATCCGGAACTCCAGCGCCGATACGGGGAGCAGGTCCCGGTGACGTTCGTCGACGGTCGTCAACACGACTTCTGGCAGGTCGACGAGGCCCGGCTGCGATCGGCGCTGGCCGGCTGATGCGCCCGACCGCCCCACCGAAGCGGTGGCTGCCCTGGCAGGTGCCGCGGTTCTCGCCGCATGTGCGAGCGAGTCGGCCGAGGAGAGGGAGCAACCGATCGACGTCCACGTAGTCCCGCAGCCCGTGTCCGTTGTCGCAGCCGGCGAGCCGTTCGTGCTCGACGACTCGACCCAGGTCTCCGCGCAGGGCGGTGCGGCACCCGTCGCCGAATACCTCGCGGGGTTGTTGCGTGCGTCCACCGGCCTGCCGATGACGCTCACGTCGGACGTCGCGACCTCCGGCGCGGTCTCCCTCCTTCTCGACGGCGGAGCGGATCTCGGCTCGGAGGGATATCACCTCGACGTGACCCGTTCGGGTGTCGTCCTGCGTGCCCACGAGCAGGCCGGACTGTTCCGCGGCGTCCAGACCCTGCGCCAGCTGCTACCTGCCGGCGTCGAACGAGACGCTGGGCCTGGACCATGGGAGCTGCCCGGCGTCCGGGTCGCCGACCGGCCGAGGTTCGCCTGGCGCGGCGCGATGCTCGACGTCGCGCGGCACTTCTTCACCGTCGACGAGGTCAAGCGGTTCATCGACCTGGTGGTGCTGTACAAGATCAACATCGTCCATCTGCACCTCACCGACGACCAGGGGTGGCGGATCGCGGTCGACAGCTGGCCGGAGCTGACCGGCATCGGCGCGAGCACCGAGGTCGGTGGCGGCCCGGGCGGCTACTACACGAAGGCCGAATACACCGACATCGTCGAGTACGCCGGTGCGCGGTTCGTCACCGTGGTCCCCGAGATCGACGTGCCCGGGCACACGAACGCGGCGTTGGCCTCGTACCCGGAACTGAACTGCGACGGCCGAGCGCCGGAACCGTTCACGGGTACGCGGGTCGGGTTCAGCGCGCTGTGCCTGGACAAGCCCGTGACCTACGAGTTCCTCGAGGACGTTCTCGGCGAGGTGGCGTCGCTGACACCAGGGCCGTTCCTGCACATCGGGGGAGACGAGGCACGGACGGTCTCCGAGGACGAGTATGCGACGTTCGCGGGCCGGGTCCAGAAGATCGTCGCGTCCACGGGCAAGAGAGCCGTCGGCTGGCAGGAGCTGGCGACCGGTGAGCTCGAACCCGGCTCCGTGGTCCAGTACTGGAACATCGACGAAGGTCCGGCTCGGGTCGTCGAGGCCGTGCGGAGGGGTGCGCAGGTCGTCCTGTCGCCGGCGGACCGCACCTACCTGGACATGAAGTACGACGCGCAGACCGCGCTGGGGTACGACTGGGCCGGCTACGTCGACGTGCGCGACGCCTACGACTGGGACCCGGCGGCACTGATCGACGGCGTGACCGAGGCCCATGTGGTCGGTGTCGAGGCGGCGCTCTGGACCGAGACCGTGGCCGACATCGACGACGCCGAGATGATGACGCTGCCGCGCCTGCCCGCGATCGCCGAGGTGGCCTGGTCCCCCCAGGGTCGACGGGAGTGGGAGCACTTCCGGTCCCGGCTGGCCGCGCAGGCACCGCGCTGGGCGGCGATGGGGGCGGACTTCCACCGCTCGCCGCACGTCCCCTGGCCCTAGCTCGTCGCCGATTCACGCGACTTTGTGCCTGCGTTCACAAGGACCTAGGCTGGTTGCCGACGCACTCACCGGCCGCTGACCCGTACGATGCGCGCGGCCGGTCCGACCCGGGAGACCCGTGACCCGTCGCACCCGCCAGGTGCCGGCAGAGCCCGCCGCCGACATCGCCAGCAGAGGCGTGCCCGAGGCGACCGTCGCACGCCTGCCGCTCTACCTGCGGGCGCTGGCGACGCTGGCCGAACGCGGTGTGGCCACCGTCTCATCGGATGAGCTCGCCGAGTCGGCCGGGGTCAACTCGGCAAAGCTGCGAAAGGACCTGTCCTACCTGGGCTCGTACGGGACGCGAGGCGTGGGCTACGAGGTGGAGTACCTGCGCTACCAGATCTCCCGGGAGATCGGTCTCACCCAGGACTGGCCCGTCGTCATCGTCGGGATCGGCAACCTCGGGCACGCGCTGGCCAACTACGCCGGGTTCGCCTCCCGCGGGTTCCGCGTCGCGGCGCTGGTCGACGCCGATCCCACGCGGACCGGCGCGAGCGTCGCCGGGCTGGTCGTCCGCCACGCCGACGACCTCGAGCAGGTGATCCACGAGCACCACGTCGCGATCGGCGTCATCGCGACGCCCGCCGGGGCCGCCCAGCAGGTGTGCGACCGCCTGGTCGCCGCGGGTGTGACGAGCATCCTCAACTTCGCTCCGACCCTCCTGCAGGTGCCCGACGGCGTCGACCTCCGCAAGGTCGACCTGTCCATCGAGCTGCAGATCCTCGCCTACCACGAGCAGCGCAAGAACGGTGCGGCGCTCGCGCTCACGGCCGAGCAGGCGGCCGAGCTCGCCGAGGCGGTGGGTGCATGAGCGTGCTTGTCGTCGGACTGTCCCACCACAGCGCCCCGGTGGATGTGCTCGAGCGTGCCGCGATCGGCGACGACGCCGTCGCCAAGCTGCTCGACGACATCCACACCTCGCAGCACCTTTCCGAGGCGGTCGCCGTCGTCACCTGCAACCGGGTCGAGGTCTACGCCGACGCCGCCACGTTCCACGGGGGCGTCGACGAGATCGGCGGCCTGCTTGCTCGGCACGTCGACGTCGACCGCGCGCTGCTCACCCCCCACCTCTATGTGCACTACGAGGACCGCGCCGTCGCCCACCTGTTCGAGGTGACGACCGGGCTCGACTCCATGGTGGTGGGCGAGAGCCAGATCCTCGGGCAGGTGCGGGAGGCGTACCGGCTGGCCCAGACCTCGGGCACCAGCGGGCGCGTGCTCGGCGAGCTGTTCCCCGCCGCCCTGCGGGTCGGCAAGCGGGCCCACGCGGAGACCGGCATCGATGCCGCCGGCCGCTCGGTGGTCACGGTGGGGCTGGCCGCCGTGGCGCCCGCGGGAGTCACGGGCCTGACCTGCCTCGTGGTCGGAGCCGGCTCCATGGCTGCGCTCGCCGCAGTGACGCTGGGCCGCGCTGGTGCCGAGGTCGTGGTCGCCAACAGGACGGCCGAGCGGGCTACGCGGCTGGCCAGGTCGGTCGGCGGGCGAGCCGTCGCGTTGTCCGATCTTCCCGCGGCGCTCGACTCCGCCGACGTGGTCGTGTCGTGCACCGGGGCTGCGGAGATCGTGCTCACGCACGACGTCGTCGAGTCGGCCACCTCCCGCAGAGGCGGGCGACCCCTGCGGATACTCGACCTGGCGCTTCCGCGCGACGTCGACGCTGCCGTGCATGCACTGCCCGGCGTGGTGGTCGCCGACCTCGCGACGCTCGCGGGTCGCGAGGACGCGGCCGCACCGGCTGCCGAGGTTGCGGCGGTCCGTGCGATCGTGGCCGACGAGGTGTCCGGCTTCGCCGGGGCGCGTCGGCAGGCACGGGTGGCACCCACGGTCGTGGCCCTTCGGACGATGGCCGCCGAGGTCGTGGCGGCCGAGCTGACCCGGATGAGCGGCCGCCTGCCCGATCTCGACGCACGCACGCTGGCCGAGGTCACGGCGACCGTGCGGCGGGTGGTCGACAAGCTGCTGCACGCCCCGACCGTGCGGGTCAAGGAGCTGGCCGCTGAACCGGGAGGGTCGTCCTACGAGTCCGCGCTGCGGGAACTGTTCGCCCTCGACCCACGGTCGGTCGATGCCCTGGCCCGCCCGGCCATCGAGCCGGAAGAGGACGGGGGTGAGCGCCGATGAAGCCCCTGCGGTTGGGCACGCGAAGGAGTGCGCTCGCTCTCGCTCAGGCGAGAACGGTGGCCGCTGCCCTCGCCTCCAACGGGCGGGAGGTGGAACTGGTCGAGATCACGACACACGGCGACGTCTCTGGTGAGCCGCTGACGGCCATCGGTGGCACCGGCGTGTTCGTGAGTGCACTCCGCGATGCCTTGCTGGGGGACCGGATCGACCTCGCTGTCCACTCCTTCAAGGACCTGCCGACCGCGCCCGCCGACGGCCTCACCGTCGCTGCGACGCCTCGACGCGAAGACGCTCGCGACGTCGTGATCGCGCGGGACGGACTCACGCTGGGGGAACTGCCCCCCGGAGCCAGGGTGGGGACCGGCGCGCCACGACGGGTGGCCCAGATCCGAGCACTGGGCCTGGGACTCCACCTCGTGAGTGTCCGGGGCAACGTCGACACCCGGCTGCAGCGGGTGGCCGACGGGACCCTGGGCGCCGTGGTGCTCGCCCGCGCGGGCATGGCCCGCCTCGGCCGCCTCGATGAGGTCACCGAGGTGCTCGACCCGCTGCAGGTGCTCCCCGCGCCGGGGCAGGGCGCCCTGGCGGTCGAGTGCCGTGCGGACGACGACCTGGTCGACGTCCTGCGCGTGCTCGACGAGCCCACGACCCGTTCCGCCGTCACCGCGGAACGCTCCCTCCTCGCCGCGCTCGAGGCCGGCTGTACCGCTCCTGTGGGCGCGTACGCCGAGGCGGCGGAGGGCGACGACGGCCTCGAGCTCTACCTCCGGGCCGTCGTGGTGTCGATCGACGGCACGGTGAACATCCGCAAGTCCGCTACCGGCCCGTTGACGGCGGCCGAGCGGATCGGCCGCGAACTGGCGGCCGACCTGCTCGACGACGGGGCCGGAGCGCTCGTCGGCGCCCCTGACCGGGCGCTGGAAGAGGAGACCATTCCGTGACCACCAGGAAGCGTCCCACCGTGGGCAGTGTCGCCTTCGTGGGCGCGGGACCAGGCGACCCCGGCCTGCTGACGCTGCGGGCCGTCGAGGTTCTCGCCGAGGCCGACGTCGCCGTTGTCGACGACGCCCGCCATCGTGACCTGCTCATGCACGCACCCGACGGCATCGAGGTCGTCGAGTGCGGCGTCGACGAGGACGGGCTGCCGTTGTCTGCCAGCGTTCGCGGGCGGCTCGTGCTGGCCGCCGCCAAGGGGGGACGCCGCGTCGTGCGGCTGCTCGACGGCGACCCCTTCGTCCACCCGACCGGTGCCGACGAGGCGCTCGCGTGCGCGAGGGCCGGCGTGCCGTTCGAGATCGTGCCCGGGGTCGCGGCCGTGACCGCGGTGCCGGCACACGCGGGTGTGCCACTCAGCGCCGGACGCAAGCGCAGCATCCAGGTCGTCGACGTCGCCGGCAAGGTCGACTGGCGAGCCTGCACGGCGGACACGCTCGTCCTCACTCGCGTCGACGACCAGCTCGGCCAGGTGGCGCAGGCCCTGATCGACGCCGGTACGGCGCCCGACACGCCGGTCGCCGTCATCGCCGGCGGCAGCACCGTCGACCAGTGCACCGTCGTCTCGACCCTGGAGCGGGCCGCCGTCGACGTGCGGTCGGCCAAGCTGCCGGCGCCGGTGGTGACGGTTGTCGGCGAGGTCGTCAACCACCGCGACGCGCTGTCGTGGTTCGAGACCAAGCCGCTGTTCGGTTGGCGGGTGCTCGTTCCCCGCACCAGGCAGCAAGCGGGGTCGTTGTCGGCCGCACTGCGACGTTCCGGCGCCGTGCCCGAGGAGGTGCCCACGATCTCCGTCGAGCCACCGCGCAACCCGCAGCAGATCGACAAGGCCGTACGGGGCATGGTCGAGGGCCGCTACGAGTGGATCGCGTTCACCTCCGGCAACGCCCTGCGGGCGGTCAAGGAGAAGCTCGCCGAGTACGGCCTCGACGCGCGGGCCCTGTCCGGCCTCAAGGTTGCCGCGGTGGGCGAGAAGACCGCCGAGGCCCTGCGGGCATGGGGGATCGAACCCGACCTGCTGCCCTCCGGCGAGCAGTCCGCGCGCGGTCTCCTGCTCGACTGGCCCCCGTACGACGAGGTGCTCGACCCGATCAACCGGGTGTTCCTGCCTCGTGCGGACATCGCGACCGAGACGCTCGCGGCCGGTCTGGTCGAGATGGGCTGGGAGGTCGACGACGTCACCGCGTACCGGACCGTGCGGGCTGCGCCGCCCGCGGTCGAGACCCGCGACGCGATCAAGAGTGGAAAGTTCGACGCCGTCGTCTTCACGTCGTCGTCTACCGTGCGCAACCTGGTGGGTATCGCTGGAAAACCGCACACGTCGACGGTCGTCGCATGCATCGGCCCGGCGACGGCCAAGACCGCCGAAGAGCACGGCCTGCGCGTCGACGTGCTCGCGGCCGAGCCGTCGATCGAGGTGCTCGCCGATGCGCTCGCCGAGTTCGGCGCTGCGCGGCGGCTGGCGATGCTCGAGGCCGGCGAGCCGGTCACCAAGCCGTCGCAGCGGCGTCGCACTTCGGCCCGGCGTAAGGCAACATGAGTCGCCATGCCCCGACGACGGACTCGTGACGATGGCATTCCCCGCTGAGCGG
>JBOGDU010000154.1:0-7652 GCA_050743145.1 Jiangellaceae bacterium
GAGCCGGCCACGACCGCCCGCGTCGCGGTAGGCGTCGATCATCTGCCGCAGGTGACCGTGGGGCTGTGCGACGGTGATCAGCCCGTCGGCCCAGTCGGCGACGTCGGCGGCCGTCGGCACGCTGACCGCGGCCCCGATCAGCATCGGCGGCTGGTCGGGGAGGGTCCAGATCCGTGCCCGGTCGACCGTGACGAGTCCGTCATGGCTCACCTCTTCGCCGGAGAGGAGTGCGCGGATGATGTCGACGCACTCGCGCAGCCGCTGCGTTCGCACGTCCTTGCGCGGCCACCCGTCCCCCGTGATGTGCTCGTTCGAGGCCTCACCGGTGCCCAGCGCGACCCAGAAGCGCTCCGGGAACATGGCCGACAGCGTGGCCGCCGCCTGGGCCACGATCGCGGGGTGGTACCGCTGACCCGGAGCGTTCACGATGCCGAAGCGCAGGCTCGTGCGCGCCAGGGCGGCTCCGAGCCACGACCATGCGAAGCCGGAGTGCCCCTGCCGCACACTCCATGGGGAGAAGTGGTCGGAACTCATTGCGGCCGCGAACCCGGCGTCCTCCGCGGCGACGACCGCTCGCAGGAGCTCGGCGGGATGGACCTGCTCGTGGGACGCGTGGAAGCCGATGACGGTCACGTGGATTCCTTACCCAACAGGCTCGGCACCGACTCGCATGCCGACAGCGCTGATGGGTAGGGGTCACGGCGACCACGAATCGTCCGAGGAGTGACCATGGCCACCATCCGCGAGATCATGACCTCCGGCGCCGTCTGCGTCGGCGAGAACGAGACCCTGGCCGATGCGGCGCGCAAGATGCGCGAACTCGACGTCGGTTCCCTGCCCGTCTGCGGCGAGGACAACCGGCTCAAGGGCATGGTTACCGACCGCGACATCGTCGTGCGGTGCATCGCCGACAACGGCGACCCGCAGACCGTCCGCGCCGGCGAACTCGCACGCGGCAAGCCGGTGACGATCGGCGCCGACGACCCGGTCGACGAAGCCCTGGCGATGATGAAGGAGCACCAGATCCGCCGGCTTCCCGTCATCGACGGCCACGACCTGGTCGGGATCATCAGCCAGGCCGACGTCGCGCGCCACCTCGAGGCGGATCGGGTCGGCGATGTCGTCGAGGCGATTTCGAAGTAGGGCGGCCGACGCGCCGAGCCAGACGCATCAACGCACTCAATTGAGCCCGGCGTGAATCGCCTTCGTGAGAGTCGCGTCGGCGTCGTCGCCGTCCAGTGACCAGACCATCGCCCCACCGAGTCGTTCGTCACGGATGTAGCGCGTCTTCTGCTCGATGACCTCGACGTTGTCGAACGTCCAGAAGGTCGTGCCGTCGAACAGCCAGGCATGCCCGGCATCCGGGTCGCTGTGCTCGGTGAAACCCTGGTCGACCAGCGACTGCAGGACCTTGAAGTCCTCGACCCCGGCCTCCCAAGTGCCGGGCGCCGGTCCGGCCGCTGGCATGAACAGGCCGTTGCCACCACCCGTGACCCCGGTCCAGCCGCGGCCGTAGTACGGGATGCCGACGACGAGCTGGGCGCGGGTCGCGCCACGGTCGAGCCACGACTGCACAGTCCGGTCGAGGGTGAAGTCGGGCGTGAACGGCGCACCGGCCGGCTCGTGGATCGCTGACTGGTGGTTGGTGATCGCCTCCCAGGTGCCGTGGAAGTCGTACCCCTGCACCGTGGCGAAGTCGAGGTACTTGAAGATCTTCCTGCCGTCGAAGCCGGCGTCCATAGCGGCCGGGTTGGCCGGCAGGAACGCCGTGAGCTCGTAGTGCTCTCCGGTCGTCTTGCCGTATTTGTCCAGCTGCTTGCGGAACTCGGCGAGCAGGGACGTGAAGTTCTTCTTGTCCTCCGGCCGGATGACGTTGCCCTCCTCGCCCGGCCAGTTCGGCCACTCCCAGTCCAGGTCGATGCCGTCGAAGACGCCCGCTGCCGCTCCTGTGCCGCCGCTGCCACCGTCGAGGATCGGCAGGTTCCCCTTGATGAACAGGTCGATACAGGACTCCACGAACGCCTTGCGAGACTGCGGAGTCAAGGCGGCGTCGGAGAAGTACGTCGACCAGGACCAGCCGCCGATGGCCATGTTGACCTTGATGTGCGGGTACCTCTCCTTGAGCTTGAGCAGCTGACCGAAGTTCCCGTTGAGCGGCTCGCCCCATTGGTCGGCTACGCCGTCGACACTCAGCTCGGCGGGAACCGGCCACTGGTAGTCGGCCCAAGCGTCGCCCTGACCAGGGATGTTGGCCTCGAAGCAGAGTCCGTCCTCGCTGACGTTCGCAAACGCGTAGTTGATGTGGGTCAGGTTCGACGCGGCCCCGCTGGTGTCGAGGTTCTTCACGTTGAAGGCGCGCCCGTATATGCCCCACTGGGTGAAGTACCCGACCGTCACGGGCGCTCGGGCGCTCGGCCGCTGGGCCGACTCGACGCTTGCGGTCGGCGCCACCTCCGCGAAGGCCACCAGAGGCAATGCGGTGGCAACCAGGGCCAACACTGCGGCGAGTCCGGCGAGACGTCGAGGAGAGGTCATCTGCACTCCCAGCGTGCCAAAAGGAAGGTAACTTTCCTAACGGAAGAAGCTAGGCCGCTCGATCAGTCCGGTCAAGGGGTGCTGTGCGACTTCCCTGCCATGGGTGATCGCCCCCCGTAGGCTCGCGGGGCCCAGGGAGGCGGTGGTCGGTGTGAGGCCCGCCGGCATGGCGGGCTACGACGTGGCGAGCCTCAGGATCAGCGAGGCCGAGGCGAGCACGACGAGAACGATCGGCGTCGGCAAGTGCTCGGCGTCGCCAGCACGGACATGGGCAACGACCGCGAGCGAGAAGTACACGATCAGCCCGATCGCGGCAGCGACGCCGATCGGGGACCAGAAGAACCCGAGGACCAACCCGGCCACGCCGGCGAGCAGGATTCCGGCGAGGTAGTCGAGCTTGTCCTCCGGTACGCCGACTCTCGTGTAGGTGCGGACGACCTGCGCGTCGTGCGTGAGCTTGCGCACCGCCGAGTACGCCAGCAGTGCGGCCAGCAGTCCCGACACGACACCAGCGGCGAGGAACATGGTCTCAATCTATACGCTCGTACAAGTTGACGCCAGTCCCAACCGCACGGGAGAAAGTGCACCATGAGCCCTCAGCGCAGCAATCGCTCCAACCTGATCGAGGGCACGCTGCGCTGCCTCGAGCGCCTGCCTGCCGACCGGGTCACCGCGCGGGCGATCGCGGAGGAGTCAGGTGCGAACCTCGCCTCGATCACGTACCACTTCGGCTCCAAGGACGATCTCGTCGCCGAAGCAGTCGTCGCAGGTCTCGACCGCTGGCTGGTCGAGGTCTCCGAGGGCTTGGGCGACCTGACGGCGCTGGAGCCCACGGTGCGGTTCCGGCGCGCTGCCACCCTGCTCGAGACGACGCGTCGGGCCCACACCGGGCTGGCGCAGAACTTCGTGGGCGCGCTCGCCAGGGCCCAGCACGACGCCCGGATCAGAGCCACGTTGGCCGGCGGCTTCGACCGGACGCGGCCCACGGTCGCCGCCCTCCTCGGCCTCGGCGATGACCAAGCCGGACGAGACGCGGGCGGCCTGGTCCTCGCCATGTTCTACGGGCTGCTCTTCCAGGTGCTGCTCGACCCCGACCTGGCCATCGACGGAGACCGGATGGAGCAGGCGCAGGCCCGACTGCGGCGGGTGCTGCCAGGGCGTGCCGACGGTTGAGGTTCAGATGGACTTGTTCTTCTTGATGTCCCAGCCTGGCACGCCGTCGATCTTCAGGAAGTAGTCGACCGTAATGATCCACCTTGACCTGGCTCGATGATCCACCGGCTGCGGCGAGAGCGAGCCATGACCGGACCGGTCGGGGCTCGGAACGAGTATCGCAGACCTGCGATACGACATACCTGCATCGGAGAGCCGAGCGGGGTTCGACCGGTCGATCGTACCGAGTTGATTGACGCTGCAATTGTGCGGTGGTACACATCGAGCACAGGCCTGGGGAGGCTCGGGGGTTCGCTCGACTACAGGGGGGTCAAATGAAGCGCATCGTCATGCGCGCCGTGATCGTCATGGCTGCAACCGTGGGCGTCATGTTCGCTCACGTTGCACCGGCGTCGGCCACAGTGCACGAGATCGTTGGCCAGTGGTGCTCCGGGCAGGAACCGCTGGGCCCGCCCGGGATTTCGGGCGGAAGTCGGGCGGACAACTTCGCGAAGCCGCTGGAAGCATCCGGTCTCATCGAGGGAGTAGTCCCATTCCAGGACGGCTTCCTCGTCAAGTTCAACTACGACAACCCGAACGCGAAGGTTGTCGGAACTGGCGTGTTCGTGGTCATCGACGAGATCGAGGGGCAGCCGCTCTACCTCGAACTGATCGCGCCCGATCCCTCGTTCCCGGCCTTCCAGCACTGCCCGCGCTTGGCGACCGGCTGACAGGGGTCTTCGCCCATCACGGCAACTCACCCTCACGGCAGGTCGCAGCTGAAACATACGTAAGACCGAGCCTGGCCCGTCGCGAGTGGCTACAGTCGCCAACGGCGGGACGGGCCCGGCGTCGTGTCGAGCACCTGGCGTGGCGACTGGTCCGAAACGGGGAGATCACCGTGGCGGCTCCGGGGTTGCGTCGACGGTGATTGCCCGCGTTCGGCAACGCGGAGGCCGTGCAGGAATGACCGACACCAGTGGTTGGCAGGACCGGCAGACCTCGGCCGCCGAGGCCGTCGCCGTCGTCCGGCCGGGTGACCGGGTCTTCGTCGGGAGCGCTTGCGCAACCCCGCGGATCCTGCTGGAAGCGCTCGAGCGACGGAGCCCGCCACCGGCCGGCGTGGTTCTTGTGCACTTCCTCACCGACCGGGTCGGCGTCGGCGATCCTCCGACCACGAGCTTCCGGCACCGCGTCTTCTATGCCGGCCGGGACGTTCGCGACCTGCTGTCGACCGGGCGGGTGGACTACGTGCCGGTGTCGGCGTCAGACGTCCCGGAGATGTTCCGTCAGGGGCTTCTGCCCCTGGACGTCGCACTGATCCAGGTCGCAGCGCCGGACCGGGAAGGCATGTGCAGCCTGGGCGTCTCGGTGGACATCACCCTGGGAGCGGCGCTGGCCGCGCGCACGGTCATCGCCGAGGTGAATCCACAGATGCCGCGGGTCCGGGGCGGCGGGCGAATCCCGGCGGAGCGCATCAGCACCTTCGTGCCGGTTCAGACTCCGGTCGTCGAGTATCTCCACGAGCCCGCGGCCGGCGTAGCCGAGCAGATCGCGCGCTACGTGGCCAGGCTCATCGACGACAAGTCCACACTGCAGGTCGGCCTCGGGCGGGTCCCGAACCAGATGCTTCATCACCTGCGCAACCGGCGCGACCTGGCAATCCACTCCGACGTCGTCACCGAGCCGGTCGCGGAGTTGGTGGAGGCGGGTGTCATCACCGGCAAGGTCACGGCAAGTTGGGCTATGGGCACACGTCGGCTCTACGACCTCCTCGAGGACGACCCGCGCTTCTGCCTCGAGCCGCTCGACCAGGTCTGCGACCAGGCGGTCATCGCCGGGCACGACCGCATGGTCTCGGTGACCCAGGCCTTCGCCATCGATCTCAGCGGCCAGGTGTGCACGGAGCACCTGGACGGATCGCTCTACGGGGGCGTCTCGACCGGACCGGAGTTCCACCGCGGTGCCATGGCCTCCGCGCATGGCACCCCGATCATCTGTCTGGCCACCCGCACGCCGGCCGGACGGCCCGCCATCCGCGTCGCACTCGGCCCGGACGAACCGGTGTCGATTCCACGCGCGGACGTGCGATGGGTCGTCACCGAGTACGGCAGCGCGTACCTGTTCGGGCTGTCCCTGAGCGAGCGCGCCGTCGCCCTCATGGACATAGCGCATCCGGACGAGCGGAAGGAGCTGCTGCTGGCCGCGCAGCGGCACGGAATAGTCGGCAAGAAGCAGACATTGCGCAGCCGCAGCGCCTACCCGCTCGACGAGGAGCGTGATCTGCTGCTGCGTGACGGGCGGCGAGTGCATGTCCGGCCCACGCGCACCAGCGACCGTGCGGCCATGCAGGAGCTGTTCCACCGACTGCCCGAGAAGGACGTGCAAACGCGCTTCTTCCACAAGCTCAGCTCGCTGACCGACACCGCCGCCGAGCACCTGTGCAGCGTCGACTACGAGAACGAGATGGCCTTTGCCGCGGTCGTCGGGCCGATCGAGCACGAGCGGATCGTCGCCGCAAGCTGCTACTACCGCAATCCGGCGACACGGCTGGCCGATGTGGGCTACATGGTCGACCCGACATGGCAGGGCGCGGGCCTGGCGACGCTCCTGCACAAACGCACCGCGGAATATGCCGCAGGGCACGGTGTCCGGGGCCTCACCGCCGACGTGCTCCCCCACAACGCCTCGATGCTGCACGTGTTCCGGCGCGGCGACCACGACACGACCGTCACGATGGAGGACGGCGTGTGTGAGATACGCATGCTCTTCCGCCCCCCGCCCGAAGATGCCGGTTGACGATTCGCGCGCGCCTCCGACACATAGCCGCACCGAGCATGTCCACTGCCTGCGAGCGGTGGTTCCGACCAGGCCGAGCGCCACCGGGTCAGGCTCCGCAACAGCGGCTCGGGAAGCGGTCCCGGCGGCTCCTTCGTCATCGGCCCGGTGCAGTCTGGGCGATGCCTTTCGAAGCGTAAGCCGAACGCCGTTGCTCAGGGAATCGTGGAGCGAGTACGTTCGCCAATTGGGGGTGATCGGCATGCTCGACGACTTTCCGGTCTACGCCACGATCGCGACCGGCGACCTGGCTCGCGCGCGGGCCTTCTACGAGGGGACGCTCGGGTTCAGCGCCGAGATGGAAGATCCGACCGGCGGTGTCATGTACGGATCGGGAGGGACCCGTCTCCTCCTCTATCCGAGCGAGTTCGCGGGTGCCGCCCAGCAGACGGTGGCGACCTGGGTCGTCGACGACGTCGATGCGACGGTGGCCGAGCTGGCCGGGCGGGGCGTCACGTTCGAGCAGTACGACCTGCCCGGACTCAAGACCAACGAGCGGGGCATCGCCGAGACGGGGCCGTTCAAGGGCGCCTGGTTCAAAGACCCAGACGGCAACATTCTGAACGTCGGCCAAGGTCCGACCAGCTGAGCTGCAGGAGCCCCGATCATGCCGCTCAGGCGGCCACGTTTCGCGCGGGACCGGTGACGTGACGGTCCCGCCTCGCTCCTAGGTGTACGCAGGCATGGATGTTGGCCCCCTGGTGGCAGGTAGCCCCGACTGGTGCAATGCCTACTCGATTCCGGCGTTCGTCTTGCCTTGGGCCATCTCGCGCAGGACGTCTACCTCGCGCGGAGTGAGCGCGGCGAGCGGGGACCGTGCGGCACGGGTACGCCGGGCCTGACCTACACCGGTCTCACCACACCATTCCGGATCGGCGGCCCGACCGACAACGAACCCGAGTAGGCGTGATCCAGTGCCATGGACCAGGCGGCTGCCGACGCGGTGGCCAACCTGATCCGATGACTCGGCCAGCACGCGGATGGCGCCGCCACCGAACGCCCGGACGGCTGGGGCCGCGAGGTACGACTCGTGGCCCCAGCCGGATCCTCGGCCAGTCGCTAGATCGGGCTAGTCCTCGATCTCGTACACCTTCCACTGCAGCGCGCCGACGCCCACTGCGTCGCTC
>JBOGDU010000155.1:0-7835 GCA_050743145.1 Jiangellaceae bacterium
CGGTCGACATCCTGTTCGACGTCACCAACCCCGGTCTGTGGATGGCCCATTGCCACATCGCCGAGCACATGCAGAGCGGCATGATGTTCAGCTTCACCGTGGATCGCTAGATCCAAGTCCCGGACACGACGCGACGAAAAGAGCGGCATCATCTATGGGCGACCGGACCGCGGATCTTCGATGGTGCTGGGCCGCTCCGCCTGGAGCTGATCGGGTCGACGACATTTCCTTCCGGCGTGCTGCGACTTGCCTACCGGCCGGCACCTGACCAGTAGGACGGTGCAACGTCCGGTCTGTTACTCGTCGAGCAGTTGGTCGATCCGGGTGACGAGTTCGGCTGCCTCGTCGGTCGTGACGACTGGCTGGGTCGGCACCACGTCGACAACCTCGTCCGTGCGCCGCGTCGAGCGCCGCCGCCTGATCCGAACGCGTTCCATGGCTGCCTCCGATGAGAAGAGGCGGGAGCCAACGGCGAGATACACGCTCAGACTGCTCGGATTTCGGAGCAGCCTACCGTTCGGGCTGCATGGTGATCTCGACCTCTGCTGGCCGGTCGGCCTCGACGACCACGGTGACCGTCGACGACCCGTAGCCTTCCAGCACCGAACCGATGGTGTACCTGCCGGCGGCAGGGGTGGACAGTTCGAACCGGCCGTCGACGCCGGACAGGGCAGCAACGTCCGGCATCGGAACCGGGCTCTCGGTGTAAAAGACCCGCGCCTCCGCGACCGGCTCGCCGTCCGGCGTACGCACCAGACCGCGGATGCTCACCGGATCGCCTCGCGGGGATGGTCAGCCACCTTCGGACGCCGACTTCCAGGCCGCGATGTTGTCGAACACGAACCGGTTGATCCGAGTCGCTGAGTTCACCCGCGCGCCGCCGTAAGCGTGGACGCCGAACGCCGTGCGCTGACCGTTGAGGATCCGGTAGACGGCAGCGCCGCTCTGCCCGCCGAACGTGTCGATGTCGTAGAAGACCTTGCGGTCGGTCGACGAATCGATGACCCGGGAGTCGTACCACTGGGTGCCGGCCGGCTTGTCGCCAGGATAGCCGGAGATGTTGCCCCGGAAGCCGGTCACGTTCGCGTACGCGGCGAACGCGAACCACCCGGTCTGGTCGCCGAGCGGGTCAGGCAGCACGATCGCGCCGTAGTCGTACCTTTCGTCGCCGTCCTCGGTCCACCCGCGCACCGAGTGGAAGCGGGTGCTCGTACTGACCCCGAACGGCTGCTGGCTTCCATTGCGGCCGGGAACCGCAGCGATGCTCTTGACCCAGCCGTTGCGGGCAGGAACGTCGGGGCTGTTGATGTACACGACGTGTCCCGCCGTCACCAACAGCCGCGGACCCACGAACCAACCGGTGCCGATCCACAGGGAGTTGTCGGCGGCGACGATGCGCAGCGAGCAGTGCACCCGCCACGGAAAGTTCTGGGTCCTGGTTATCTGGACCCGGTCGTCAGGCCCATGCACCGTCTCCGGGAAGGCGTCCGGCGGGCCGAAGGACGCCTCGCCGATGTCACGCAGCACGTCGTGCAGTTCCGCACCCGGCGCGGACTCCGCCTGGCCCTCGACCGTGGTGGGCCGATATCCCCTTACCCTCTCGTATCCGTCGTCGTCCGGTACCGGATCGGCGTCGCCTGGGCCCGTGTCGGCCCCATTGGACACCAGGTCGTTCTCGCCGCCTTCGGGCACATTGGTCATCGGCTCGTCGCCGCGTGGTCGTTGCTGGCCGTTCATGGCATCGCCCCCTGTCACTGCGTGGACCCTGAGATCACTCGAGCTTGAACTCGCCGGATTCGATCACCGTCACCGGGACGGTGACCTGATCATCGCCTGCCGCTGCCTCGAGCTCCTCCGGGATGGCGTCTCCCGGGGCCAGCTCCGGCCGCGGAACCTTCTCGGAGACGTATACGGCGACCTGGTACTCGGTCGGCCGGCCCTCGACCGGCTGCACACCGATGCCGACGACGTTCGGCAGCGTGCTGAGCTCGCGCTCGTGCTCGTCGACGGCCCGCTCTGCCTCCCGTTGGGTCGCCATGGCTAGGCGAACTCGATTCTGAGCAGGCGCAGCACGTGGTGGATGCGGTTGAACACGCTGCCGGAGGCGGCGCCGGCGAAGTGTAGCCCGATCGCTCGGTTGCTGCTGTTCAGCACGACGGCCCCGCTGTCGCCACTGTCGCTGTACCGGCTGCAAAGGACCTGGTCCCTGAATCCGACCCGCTCGGTCTGCCCGCCGTTCGGCCGCGGATAGGTCAGACCCATGCGGAAATGGATGTCCTGGATCACGCCAGTGGTGTAGCCAGTCGTGCGACCGACCTTCTTGATCTGCATCCCACGCCGGATCACCCGCCCGACGCCGGCCGGCGCGACTCCCAGCTCGCGGATCTGGGTGACCACCCAGTTCCGGCGTCGGACCCGGGCGATCGCCGCGTCCACCTGGTTGTCGTACCCGACGACGTCGAAGCGGAACGGCACAAAGTCGGCGAGCGTGGCCAGCCCGTCGTCGGCTGCCGTGCCGCCGTCCAGGCTGCCCGGTTGCACGATCGGGTCGCCGGACTGGCCGAATCCGACGTCCGCCAGCACGTGCGAGTTGCTCAGGATGTAGAGCGCGTCGTCCCCGCGGCGTTTCACGAGGCAGCCGAACGTCCCGACGGTCGCCGCCGGATGGCCCAGCCCACAGCCTGGCATCGCGGGTCGGGCCCGTTCGCGGAAGCTCTGCGGCTCGAGATGGCCAAGTTCGATCACGTCAGTGGTCAGCTCGACGACCTGGGGCACCGGCACCTGCACGGCTGGCGGGATCGGGTTGGCCAGGCCGCGTTTCGGCAGTTTGTGTTCGACGTAGACCCGCAGCGCAAGCTCACCCGTGGGCTGGCCCTGGGAGATCCTCTCGCCCACGCCGAGACCCTCGATGCCCTCTGCGTGTGTCCATTCCTGGGCCCGAACCCGCACGTGCTCCGCCTCGGCCCGGAACCCTTCGTCGACGGCCGCGGTGGAGGGCCGAGCGCCGCTGCCCTCCGTCAGCACCTCCAAGCCGCGAACCAGCGCCTGCTCCCCGACCATGCCGTCTCCCGAGGGCCGAACACGATGCGCGGGACCTTGCGTGATCACTATCCCGCCGGCTGTTGGCCATGTCGAGGCGATTCAGGATTCTGGTAGGAGTCGCCGGTGGCGGCGGGTTCAACCGTGGCTGGGGTCAATCCGGACCGTGCACGGCCGCCAACAGGGTGTCGAGCAACTCGCGGGTGTGCGGCTCATCGAACACCTCGCTGATCCACGCGGCGGAGTCGGCTCGGTCCGGGGAGCGAGGATTGGGCTGCAGCCAATCGGTGGCGGCGATCTCGGTGATGTGCCCGAGTTGCGCGATGAGCATCGAGAAGTGTCCGCGCCGAGTCACCCTGGCCGGCCCACCAGCCTCCCGGTAGGCGTCGGCAAGTTCGCGGGCCCGGCCCGAATCGGAACGGGCGAACTCGAAGAGCACATAAGCGAGCTCCTGGCTCGGGCCGGCCGGCCCGCTGTTCTCCCAGTCGATCACGCACACTCCGCCGTCCGCGGTCGGCAAGACGTTGTCGGCCCACAGGTCGCAGTGACACGTCTGCACCGTCCGGGGCGGCTCGATCCAGGACTCCAGCGCGACCAGCTCATCGCGCAGATCGGCCAGCCGGTCAGCGAACGGCGCGGCCGCGTTCCGAAGCTGTTCGACCAGCTCGTCCCAGCGATCGGCACCGACCGGTTCGTGAGACCACGGGTCCAGCGGGCTGAGATCGGGGACGTACACCTGGTGCATGGCGGCCACGACCGCACCCACCAGCGCCGGGTCGAGACGAGGGTCCGGGGCGCGCACATCGACCCACTCGTACACCCTGACCTGCCGGCCTCGGACGGCGGCGAACACCGATCCTTCCGTGGTGCGCCGCACCTGCGGCGTCGGCACTCCGGCGGCGTAGGCCGCTTCCTGGAAGGCGGCGGCCAACCGCACCTCGTCCTCGTTGGACCGCCGGAACGGCAGCTTCACGGCCCAGCTGCCGTCCGCCGTCTCCAGCCGCCACACGACGCCCTGTTTGCCTCGTGCGACCGGCCCATCTGACAGCTTCGCGGCACCGCCGAGAGAAAAGCGTCGGGAGAGTTCGGCCGCGTCCACCAGGTCACTCCAGCACACGCGCTCGTCGCAGGACCAGAAGAACCGAATCGCACCGAGCAGGCAGCGATGGCCCGGCCGCCTTCGCTGCGGATGCAGACCCTGGCGAGACGCTCCGCTGAGAACTCCAGGCGAGCCCCGAAGGCAGCACGGCTCAGACTCAGGGCCTTGTGCCCCAAACACGCACTGCACGTTGAGGTCGGCGTGAAGCGTGTTCGGGAGTGGATCTGACGGCGCCGCGTCAAAGGAGAGCGCACCCTGCACCCGCAACGAACCGTGGATCGCGTCGGCGCGACGTCTACGGATAGCGTGACGGTGACCATCGGGCGCGGGGAGGACGCGGACGTGACGACCAAGAGTGACTTCACTGAATCGGAATGGGTGCGGGTTCGGCGGGCGCCGTTCGTGGCCGGGATGGCGATCTCCCTGGCCGACCCTGGCGGCCCCATCGAGATGGCCAAAGAGACGATGGCGACGATCAAGTCGGCGACCAACCCGCCAAGCCGCGAGCAGCTGCTCGCTGACATCGCGCTGGACATCCAGTCGATGACCCAGCAAAAACAGAACCCCCTCAGCGACTACAAGCCGAGCAAGGACGCACCGCCCGGACAACAGGTCCTTGACGAGCTACGAGCGGTGAAGGACGTCGTGGCGGCCAAGGCGACACCCGAGGAAAGCGGTGCGTTCAGTCAATGGCTGCTCGCGACTGCGCAGGCCGCCGCCGACGCCGCCAAGGATGGCGGGTTCATGGGCTTTGGCGCGAAGCAGGTCAGTGAGGGAGAGAAGGCCATGCTGGACCAGGTGCGCGCCGCCCTCGGTGCATGAGAACGGTCGGCCCTCAGCGGTAGCGGAAGCCGTCCATGAACCGGCGGAAGAGCCCACCTTTTCGGGGCAGCGGCGGCGCGGGCGGCGGCATCGTCGGCCGCTGGTACGCGATCGGCTTGTCGTAGTCCGTCCTGAGGATCGCGTCGATGATCTGCTCCTCGGTGTAGCTGTCGGAGCCCTCGATCGCCGGGACATAGCCGACCAGCACGCCGTTGCGCATGACTTGGGCCTCGAGGGCGGACGTTCCGTCAGAGTCCCAGGTCGCCTCGCGGCCGTCAGAAAGCCTGACGCTGACCCCGAACTGGTAGACACCGACACGAGCCAGCTGGGCGTCTGTGCCACGATCGCGTAGGGCGTCGACGACACGACGTGCCTTGTTCTCTTCCATGGCGCCTTTGAGAGTACCCGCGGGTCGAGCGACGGCGGCTGCGCGTGAGGATCTTGGCCCCGATGAGCGAGGCCGAACGCAGTCCCATGCCGCGTGGTCACTACCGGCGCCTTGGGCGATAAGCGTCGGATCGGTGCTCGATAGCGACGACTTCGACCTTGCGGTTCTCCTCGTCGATTCGGTGGATGACCCGGTAGTCGCCGCGGCGAGCGCTGTGCAGACCTTCGAGATCTAGTTTGAGTGGCTTCCCGACGCGTTGGGGGCCTGCCGCCAGGGAGCCGTAGAGGAACTCGATGACCGCTGTAGCGACCTTCTCCGGAAGTCTGGTCAGGGCTCGCTGCGCCGAGGCTGCCCAGGCGATGACATGGTAGGGCTCGGTCACTGGTCGGCGATCAGCCGACGTGCCTGGTCCTTGCTAAGCACGGACGCGGCACCCTGGTCGAGCTCGGCGAGGGCTTGGCGTATGTCGGAAACGAGCTCGGAGTTGCTCATGATGTCTAGGGTCTCCTCGATGGACTCGAGGTCCTCGATGCTGAGCACGACCGCGGCTGGGCGTCCGTGCTTGGTGATCACCAAGCGGCCGTGCTCGCGTTCAAGTCGATCAACGACCTCGGACAGCCGGTTCTTCACTTCGGCCATGTCGTGCCACGCTTTGGTACACGGAAGTGGCCGCCTCACGGCATAGCGCTGACTCCCTAGCCCCAGAAGATCGCCATTGAGTCGCGGTCGATCTCCTCGAGCAAGTCGTCGACTCGACTGGTCGGCGGAACGAGGTCGTACTCGTGGAAGCGCAGGTTCCGATCCCTCCAGTACAGCGACCACGTCTTGGTCGATGTGGTGTAGCGCAGCCGCGCGATCGGGAACCTTGTCCACTCGGTGCTCATGCCCATGCGCCACGGTGGGCGGCACTCAACGATCGTCAGGTGGCGCGTAGCGACGTCACACTCCACACGAACCTGGCCGCGGACGTCTTCAGGGACGCGTTGTTCGCACCAGCGCCGAACTCTTGCCACATCGAGATCGGGGAGACTCTGCGTTGCCATCCGAGAAGTGTCTCAGCCAGCTGACAATCTGCGTCCGCAGCTAGTGTGCCGCGCCAGAAATTTGCTTGGTAAGTCTTAGACTGGGGTATGCCACGTACTGGACGTCCCAAGGCCGAGCTGGTGCTGACCGACGAGGAGCGTGATCAGTTGGCGCGCTGGTCGCGACGGAGGAAGTCCTCGCAGGCACTGGCACTGCGTTCCCGGATCGTGCTGGCTTGCGCGGATGGCCTGGACAACAGGACCGTCGCTGCGCGGCTGGGCTGCGCGGCGGCCACGGTAGGGAAGTGGCGCGGCAGGTTCGTCGAACACCGACTTGACGGCTTGAGCGATGAGGATCGGCCCGGCCGGCCACCGGTGATCAGTGCTGACCAGGTCGAGGACGTCGTGGTGGCAACCCTGGAGTCGACGCCGGCCAATGCCACACACTGGTCGCGGGCGAAGATGGCCGAACGGACCGGACTGTCCAAGTCGACCATTGGCCGGATCTGGCGGGCCTTCGACCTCAAGCCCCATCGCGCCGACGGGTTCAAGATCTCCAACGACCCGCTGTTCGTGGACAAGGTCTACGACATCGTCGGGCTTTATCTCAATCCGCCCGAGGCGGCGGTGGTGCTCTGCGTCGACGAGAAGTCCCAGGTGCAGGCGCTGGCCAGGACCCAGCCAGCGTTCCCGATGATGCCGGGCATGCCGGAGAAGCGGACCCACGACTACGTGCGGCACGGCACGACCAGCCTCTTCGCCGCGTTTAACACCGCAGACGGGACGGTGATCTCCTCGCTGCACCGACATCACCGCACGATCGAGTTCAAGAAGTTCCTGACCAAGATCGACCAACAGGTGCCCGGCGATCTCCAGGTGCACCTGATCTGCGACAACTACGGCACCCACAAGACCCCGACCATCACCAAGTGGCTCCAGGTTCATCCCCGTTTCCACATGCACTACACCCCGACCTACTCCTCGTGGATCAACCAGGTCGAGCGGTTCTTCGCCTACGTCACCACCGACCTGCTCCAGCGCAGCGATCACCGCAGCGTGCAAGCCCTCGAAACCGACGTCCGCGCCTGGGTCAAGGCCTGGAACAACAATCCCCAACCCTTCATCTGGACCAAGACTGCAGAACAGATCCTGGAATCCCTCGCACGACTTCTACAACGAACTACTGGCGCAGGACACTAGCCGCTGACAGTGCGCTTACGACTTATGAGGTTGCCGGCGCCGATGCGCCCTACCGTCCGCGATCGGATCACCGTTCGGCGCGCAACTGACCGAGAGTGTCGCCGCTGTGCCGGTGCGATGTCCGATTCCTGAGTTAGAAGGCGGACTTGGTCGTTTGCTGCTCCGCGCGCTGGACGGCAGGTCGGTGCGCTGCGGTTGCGCTGCGGCGAGGACGGCCGCGGGCGAGGGTGCGGACCGGTCTGGGGAGGCGGCGGTGGGCGGGGTC